>DASXOK010000645.1:0-1563 GCA_036494425.1 Pseudolabrys sp. | reverse complement strand
GCTCGGCAAGGCCCTCATGGCCGGCGTCATGGGCGTCCTGGTGATCAGCTTCGCGATCTGGGGCATCGGCGACATCTTCCGCGGCTTCGGCCAGAATTCTGTGGCCGAGATCGGCGGTACCGAAATCTCCATCGACCAGTTTCGACAATACTACACAGACCGCCTGCAACAGATGGGCCGCCAGATGGGCCGGCCGATCTCGCCCGACCAGGCGCGCGCGCTCGGGCTCGACCGCCAGATCCTCGGTCAACTGGTCGCCGAGAAGACCCTCGATGAGCAGGCGCGCAAGATGCATCTCGGCCTCTCCGATGCCGAGATCGCCAAGCGCATCTCCGCTGACCCGTCCTTCCTCGGCACCAATGGGCAATTCGACCGCAATCGCTTCGAGATGCTCATCCGCCAAGCCGGCTATACCGAGCAGCGCTTCGTTGACGAGCAGCGCAGCGTGCTTATCCGCCGCCAGATCGCCCAGAGCGTGAGCGGCGACCTGCCGGTGCCGACAACGGCGCTGACAGCGATCAATCAATACCAAAACGAGCGGCGCGACATCGACTACGTGATGCTCGGAGCGGCGCAGGCCGGCGATATCCCGGTGCCCACGCAGGATGAGCTCACCAAGTACTTCGACGCGCGCAAGGTGCTGTTCCGCGCGCCCGAATATCGCAAGATCACCGTGCTCTCGCTCTCGCCGGCTGATCTCGCCAAGGCGGATTCTGTCTCCGATGCCGACGCACGGGCCTTCTATGACCAAAACAAGGCCACCTTCGGTAAGCCGGAACAGCGCGAAGTCCGGCAGATCATATTCCCGAACGAGGCGGACACCGCCGCCGCGCGCGACAAGATCGCCAAGGGCGCGACCTTCGACGACATCGCCAAGGAGCGTAAGCTCAACGCCTCCGACACCGATCTCGGCATGGTGACCAAGGCCGGCATGCTCGATCCGACCGTGGCGGATGCCGCCTTCGCGCTCAAGTCGGGCGACGTCAGCCAGCCGGTAAAGGGCCAGTTCGGCACCGTATTGCTGATGGTCGGGAAGATCGTACCCGGCGAGCAGAAGAGCTACGAAGAGGTCGCCGGCCAGATCAAGCAGCAACTCGCCGAAAGCCATGCGCGCAGCCAGATCAGCGATCTGCGCGACAAGGTCGAAGATGATCGCGCCTCCGGCGCCACGCTCACCGAAACCGCCAAGAAGCTCAACCTGAAGGCCGAGACGATCGATGCCGTCGACCGCTCCGGTCGCGCGCCGAACGGCCAGCAGGTTCCCGGGCTGCCGGCCAACGTGATCAATGCCGCCTTCGCGAGCGACGTCGGAGTTGACAACGATGCGATCCAATCACCGACCGGCGGTTACATCTATTTCGACGTGAACGGCATCACGCCCTCACACGACCGCAAGCTCGACGAGGTCAAGGATCAGGTCGAAGCCCGCTGGCGCACCGACGAGATTGCCAAGCGCCTCCAGACCAAGACCGACGATCTGCTCGGCAAGCTCAAGGCCGGCACTTCGCTCGATCAACTCGCGAGCGAAAACGGCCTGAAAGTGCAAAAGATGAGCGATCTGCA
>DASXOK010000644.1:0-8386 GCA_036494425.1 Pseudolabrys sp. | reverse complement strand
TGATCCCCTTCGGAAAGGTGGACCTGATCGGTCACTCGTTGATCGTCGTGGTGCTCCTGTCGATCATCGGCGACAGCCGGCGCGAGGTCAGCCTCGTGCGCTATCCGTGGCTGCTTCCCGTCGGCTACGCCGCCGCGATCGTGCTCTTCCTCACGTTATACTATGGCGGGCACGCGCTGCTGTTCGGGACGTCGATCACCTGAAGACCCCCGCCCGGCCGCGCTTTCGGCCGGGCGTCGACCTACTTGACGTGGACGGTCAGCCGCATCTTCGGATGGATCGCGCAGAGAACGTCGAAGTCGCCCGCGAAGGCAAAAGTAATCGGCGTCTTGCTGCCCGGCTCCTGATCGCCAGAATCGAAGCTGAACTTGTCCGAGTCGATATAGGCGTGGTGACGTAGATCGCCGTCGTCATTGACGATCACCACCGTATCGCCGCGGCTGATGGTCAGGTCGCCCGGCCGGAATTCGCGGCCCTTCTGCGACACCGTATATTGCGGGGCGGCGAAGCTCTCCCCGACGCCGACGAGGACAGCGCCGGTCAGCATGCCAAGCGCGGCGGCTAACGCAAAAATTTTCACATACCTGATTTGCATCTCTGCCCCTGCCCAGGCGCCGGCCGCGCGGATCATAGCGTCAGTAGCGCAGAATCTACGCTAAGCGATGCGAGGGTGCGGGGGCGCGGTTAAGGCGCCGTTAACGAAGCGATCAGGATTGGATCGATCGCTCAAACCAATTTAACCCGCCTCGTATACGCATGTTGGCTCAGGTCATCAGGCGTATCATGCGTCCGACGCGGATCGAGGCATATCTGGCCAGGGGGAAGTCAGCGTGGCGCCGCGGTGTCGCCACGGCGTTTTCCTATTCCCGCACGATTCGCGGGCGCATCCTGGTCGCCTTCGTCGTCATGACCATGATCACCGGCACCCTGGCCGGCTACGCCATCATGGGCATCCAGGACGCCGGCGTTCTCGTCCGCAAGACCTATGACGAGTCGCTGATGTCGATCAATTACGCGCGCGCGGCGGCGGCCGACTTCGCCGCGATGCGCGCGGCCTTCGCCCGGCGCTGGATCGCCGACGATCCGACCATGCGGGTGCGCCTGGATGACGAGGTCGACAATCTCTCCAGGACGCTGACCGAGGATCTGACGATCGCCGTGCAGCGGTCTCAGTCGGTCCGCGCCAAGCACGCGGCCACCAGCGTGCAGCGCGCGGTCAACGATTGGAAAAGCACCAGCGAACACCTGATCGACGCAACCAAACTCGATTCGAGCTGGGATATGCTCGACGACTACGCCAAGAAGGTCGATGAGCAGATCGATCTCCTGATCAATTACACCGCCGGCGACGGCTTCATCTATCGGCAGATCGCGCGTGCCACGGTCGCGCGCGACATCCAGCTCAATGCCGTCGGCACCGTCATCGCATTGCTGCTGTCGGGCGTGGTCGCCTGGGCGCTCACGCGGCGCATCATCCGTCCGGTCGCCGCCGCCTCGAACGTCGCCGAATGCATCGCCACGGGCAAGCTCGACGTCGAAATCCCGCAAGGCAGCGCCGACGAACTCGGCGCGCTGCTCGCGTCGATGCGGCTCATGCGCGACAACATCAAGACCATGATGGACCGCGAGGTGGCGCAGCGCCGCTCGGCGCAGGCGCGGCTGGCCGACGCGCTGGAAAGCTCGCAAGAGGGCGTCGTCGTCGTCGACGCCGAGGACCGAATCGCGCTCGCCAATGCGCAAGCGGCGAATTTCCTCTCGGTGCCGACATCGCTTTTGCGGCCCGGCACTCCGATCGCCGAATTGCGGCCGGCGCTGGAGACGTCAATGGTAGCCGGCTCGGTGCTGATGCGCCGCAACGGCGGCCATTCCGCCGCCGGCGACTTCCAGCTGACCGATGGGCGTTGGCTGCGCGTCAGCCAGAGCGCGACGCGCGACCAAGGCTTCATTGTCGTCTGCTCCGACGTCACGCTGTCGAAACAGCAGGAAGCGTCCTTGCGTGAGACCAATCTGCGGCTCGACGCGGCGCTCGATAACATGTCGCAAGGTCTCTGCCTGTTCGATGCGCAGAACCGGCTCGAGGTGGTCAACCGCCGCTTCTTCGAGATCTTCGGCCTCTCGCGCGACAAGATTCAGCCCGGCATCACGTTCCGCAGCATTCTCCAGTTGAGCGCAGCCAAGCAAAATCAAGGCACCAAGACGGCGACGCAGTTGCTCGCCGAGCAGGCCGAGTTCGTCAACCGTCACGACAGCGGCATGCACTATTACGAGCTCGGCGACGGCCGTGTGATCGCCAGCGTCTATAGCCCGACCTCGAACGGCGGCTGGGTCGCGACCTTCGAGGACGTCACCGAACGCCGCATGGCGGAAGCCCAGATCATGCACATGGCGCGCCACGACGCGCTGACCGATCTGCCGAACCGCGTCCTGTTCCGCGAGAAGATGGAGCAGGCTCTCAACCGCGGCGACAATCTCGCCGTGCTCTTCGTCGATCTCGACCGCTTCAAGGCCGTCAACGACACGCTCGGCCATCCGGTCGGCGACGCGCTTCTCTGCGCCGTCACCCAGCGCCTGCAGATGGCCGTGCGCGGCGCCGACACGGTCGCGCGTCTGGGTGGCGACGAGTTCGCCATCGTCCAGGTCGGCACCAAGCCGACCGATGCGAGCGAACTGGCCGGCCGGATCATCGAGCAGCTCTCCGAGCCGTTCGACATCCTCGGCCATCAGGTCGTGATCGGCGCCAGCATCGGCATCGCGATCGCGCCGACCGACGGCAAGGAGCCGGATCAGCTCCTACGCAACGCCGACATGGCGCTTTACCGCGCCAAGAGCAGCGGCCGCGGCAGCTATCACTTCTTCCAGCCGGAAATGGACGCGCAGATGCAGGCGCGCCACGCGCTGGAGACCGATCTGCGCAAGGCGGTGACGGCGGGCGAATTCGAGATGTACTACCAGCCGATCGTCGAGCTGAAAGGGGGCATGATCACCGGCTTCGAGGCGCTGGTGCGCTGGAATCACCCGCAGCGCGGCGTCGTCACGCCGGGCAGCTTCATTCCGGTGGCGGAGGAGATCGGCCTCATCGGCGCGCTCGGCGATTGGGTGCTCAAGCAGGCCTGCCGCGACGCGGCCACTTGGCCCGAGGGCCTCACCGTCGCGGTCAACCTGTCGGCCGTGCAGTTCCGCAATCCGAGCCTGGCGCTGTCGATCGTTTCGGCGTTGAACGCGTCGGGCCTCGACGCGAGCCGGCTGGTGCTGGAAATCACCGAGACGGTTCTGCTCCAGGACGACCGCGCCATCCTCGACACCTTGCACCAAATCCGCTCGCTCGGCGCGCGCATCTCGATGGACGACTTCGGCACCGGCTATTCCTCGCTGAGCTATCTGCGCAGCTTCCCCTTCGACAAGATCAAGATCGACCGTTCGTTCATCCAGGAGCTCGGCCGCAAGGACGACTGCATCGCCATCATCCGCGCGGTGACGCGCCTCGGCGACAATCTCGGCATGGTCACGATCGCCGAAGGCGTGGAAACCAAGGAGCAGCTCGAGATTCTTCGCGCCGAAGGCTGCACGCAGGTACAGGGCTATCTGTTCAGCCCGCCGCGCCCGGCGAGCGAAGTCCCCAAGCTGCTCAAGACGATCAATCCGCGCGTCCGCGCCGCCTGAGGCGGCTCATTCCTCGATCGATTCAGCGTAACTCTCGTATTCATCACGCACGGTGACGATATGCGCGTACATCGCCTGCGCCGCGACCGTACGCTCGCCGCGCAGGATCGCCTGCACCACGCGATCGTGTTCGACATGCGACTTGGCCAGCCGCCCGAGATTGCGGAACTGAGCGCGCCGGAACGGCTGCACGCGCGCCCGTGTGGCCAGCGTGATCTCGGCGAGATAGTCGTTGTGCGCGCCGGCATAGACACTGGCGTGGAAGGTCTCGTTGACCTCGTGATAGCGCTGCGGGTCGCCACTCTGGATGAGCAAGCGCAGCCGTTCATGGATGTCCTCGAAGGCGCGGCGTTCGGCGCCGGTCATGCGCTCGGCGGCGTAGCCGGCGCAGAGTGCCTCCAGTTCGGCCATCACCTCGAACATTCCGACGATCTGCGCGTCGGTCGGCTGCGCGACGACGGCGGCCCGGTGCGCCCGCACTTCCACGAGGCCGCTCGCAGCCAGCAGGCGGATCGCTTCCCGCACCGGCGTACGCGACACGCCGAAGCGGCGCGCGATCGTGGTCTCGTCGAGCGCGGCCCCCGGCGGCAGCGCGCCGCGCACGATCTCGTCGGCGAGCTGCAGGCGCAATTCCTCGGCGCGCGTCTTGCGCTGCCAGGCGATCGCTTGCGCTTCAGCGGCAGGCCCGATCAGACTCATGCGTCCCTCGCCCGGCGCGCGCGAAGCCCCACACCGGTGGATGCGGTATAGCGGTCAGCAGATCGCGGGTATAGGCGGCCCCGGGCGCAGCCCGGCTGCACGTTATGGCCGAACCTGTCGCCTATGCTCGCCTCGGTAGGTAGCTGGCGAAAAAGGAGCCTTGCCCTTGATCCGTATGGAAATTCTAGTCTATCGCCCCCAAATTGATTTCGGTTCTGCTCAGCCGCGACGGGTTCCGCCATTGAACCTTTCGAAGGCTTAGGCATTGTAGGAAAACTCGTTTTGCCGCTCGGACACCTGCCCGCGATGTTGACCAGCGCCCTGGCCGCGTTTTGCGCCATTGTGTGGATTTATCTCCTGTGCTGGCGCGGGCGTTATTGGATGAATCCGGTGGCCGATACGGCCGTCCCGCCCGCCCCGGCTGTGTGGCCGGCCGTCGCGGTGGTCGTTCCGGCCCGGGACGAGGTCGCCGTGATCGGCGAGAGCGTCGGTTCGCTGGTCCGCCAAGGCTATCCCGGTCCGCTCGGCATCATCGTCGTAGACGACGACAGCAGCGACGGGACCGCCGCCGTGGCCCGCGAGGCCGCAGCCCAGCGTCCCGACCGTAACGTGATGGTGATCGGGAGCGGTGGCCTCGCCCCAGGCTGGACCGGTAAACTGTGGGCCATGAAACAAGGCATCGCGGCGGCCGAGCAGGCCTTCCGGCCCGACTACCTCTTGTTGACCGACGCCGACA
The DNA here is from genome assembly GCA_036494425.1 of Pseudolabrys sp. Lineage (GTDB taxonomy): Bacteria > Pseudomonadota > Alphaproteobacteria > Rhizobiales > Xanthobacteraceae > Pseudolabrys. The sequence goes on along the minus strand of DASXOK010000644.1, from coordinate 3,291 downwards.
TCGCCCACGCCCCGGATACGGTGGCCTGGCTGGTGGCCCACGCGCAGGCCGGGGGCAACGTGCTGACCTCGCTGATGGCCAAGCTGCGCTGCGAGAGCCTGGCCGAGCGCAGCCATGTGCCGGCCTTCATCTACTTCTTCCAGATGCTTTATCCCTTCGCCTGGGTCAGCAATCCGAAGGCCGCCACCGCGGCGGCCGCGGGGGGCTGCATGCTGGTGGGGGCCGATGCCCTGCGCGCCGCCGGCGGGATCGACACCATGCGCAACGCGCTGATCGACGACTGCGCGCTGGGACGGAAAATGAAGGCTGTCGGCCCGATCTGGCTCGGTCTCACCGAGCGGTCGCTGAGCATTCGCCCCTACGAAACCGTTGCCGACGTCAGGCGCATGATCTCGCGCTCGGCCTACGCACAGCTCCAGTATTCGCCGCTGCTGCTGGCCGGGACGATCGCCGGTCTGGCGCTCACGTTCCTGGCGCCGCCGCTGCTGGCGATTTTCGCCGAAGGCTGGCCGCGCTACCTCGGGCTCGCCGCGTATCTGGGTATGGCCGTGTCGATGGCCCCCACGCTGCGCTTCTATCGCATGTCGTCGTTATGGGGCCTTGCGCTGCCAGTCATTGCTGCTGTTTATGGCGCCTACACACTCGATTCCGCCTATCAGCATGCGCGGCGGCGCGGGGGCCAATGGAAGGGGCGCGTCGACGTGAACGCGCCGAGCCTGCGATGACCGCCAATGCAGAGCTTCGCTCCGGGAAGGGCTCGAGCGACGAGAACTTTCCCGTTGCATCCCTTTTGATCCGGCCGCGCCACCGGCCTGCGATCTTGGCTTATTATGAGTTCGTCCGTGTGGCCGACGATATCGCCGATCACGCCACGCTCACTCCGGCCGAAAAGATCACGCGGCTCGATCGGCTCGAGGCGAGTCTCCTTGGACAGAACGACAAGGAGCCGCAAGGCGTCGCTTTGCGTGGCGTCCTGCGCACGCATGGTCTTTCACCCGTCCACGCGCAGCACGTACTCAAGGCATTTCGCCAGGACGTGACCAAGCTGCGTTACGCCAATCGGGACGAGCTCATCGGCTACTGCCAATACTCGGCCATGCCGGTCGGCCGTTATGTGCTCGACGTCCACGGCGAATCTCAGTCGACCTGGCCGGTATCGGATGCGCTCTGCGCAGCCTTGCAGATCATCAATCATATTCAGGACTGCGGCAAAGACTATCGCGATCTCGATCGCGTCTATATTCCGCTCGACACGCTGGCGGCGAACGGACTCACGGTCGACATCCTCGATCAGCCGAAGGGCACGCCGGCGTTCAAGCGGTGTCTCGACGGTTTGCTCGACGGCACGAGCGCGCTTCTGGTGCAAAGCCGTCCGCTTGCGGCCATGGTCGGCGACACGCGCCTCGCCATGGAGATCGCGGCCATTCAAAAGCTTGCAGAACGCCTGGTCGGAGTGCTGCGCAAACATGATCCGTTGAGCGAAAAGGTGCACTTGAGCAAAACCGGAATGCTCCTGACTGTGGCGTCGGCGGCAGCAGGGGCCTTGTCGCGCAAACTTTGGATGCGCGCCGCGCCCGCCGTCGCGGCCGCGAATTAGTGAGTGGCGGGATGCTTGGTGTGTCGGAAAAAGCTCCATCCGTTGCGACCCGCGCCAGCGGCAGCTCGTTCTATTTCGCCATGCGCATCCTCCCGCAGGCGCAGCGCGAGGCAATGTTCGAGATCTATGCCTTCTGCCGCGCGGTGGACGACATCGCCGATGGCGGCGGCACCGGTCCGCAGCGCATCGCGGGCCTCGCCGACTGGCGGCGCAGGATCGACGCGCTCTATTCCGGCCAAGTGCCGGAAGGCACCGATGGCCTTGCCCGCGCGATCAATCAGTTTGCGCTTCGCAAGGCGGACTTCCTCGCTGTCATCGACGGCATGGAAATGGATGCCGTGGAGGATGTCCGCGCGCCGGACTTCGAGCGGCTCGATCTGTACTGCGATCGCGTGGCGTCCGCGGTCGGCCGCCTTTCGGTGCGCGTCTTCGGCACCGGCGAAGATGAAGGCATTGAGTTGGCCTATCATCTCGGCCGCGCGCTGCAGCTCACCAACATCCTCCGCGACATCGACGAGGATGCGGAGATCGGGCGGCTTTATCTGCCGCGCGAGGCGCTGCACGCCGCCGGCATCGACACCAACGATCCGAGCGCGGTCGTCGCCGACCCGCGCATCGGCGTGGCCTGCAACGTCGTCGTCGAGCGGGCGCGGATGCATTTCGTCAAGGCCAACGACGTCATGGCCCGGTGTCCGCGCCGCGTGGTGCGGGCGCCGAGGATCATGGGGCTGGCTTACCGGCAAGTGCTGGAGGACACGGTCGCGCGCGGGTGGGCTCTGCCGCGCAACCGCGTGTCTCTCAGCAAACCACATCTGATAGGGATTGCGTTGCGTCATGCCTTCATCTGACGGCACCGTTCATATTATTGGCGCCGGGATCGCGGGCCTTGCCGCTGCCGTGCGCCTGATCGGTGCCGGCCGCGCCGTCGTGGTGCACGAAGCAACCGGGCAGGCCGGTGGCCGCTGCCGTTCCTACTACGATCACACCACCAGCATGGTGATCGATAACGGTACGCATCTCTTGCTGTCGGGCAATCACGCGGCCCTCAACTACCTCAAGACGATCGGCGCCGAGACGATGCTGGAAGGCCCCGCCGACGCGGAATTCCAATTCATCGATCTCGCCGGCGGCGCGCGCTGGACGGTGCGCTTCAACAACGGCCTGTTCCCGTGGTGGATCTTGGACAAGAGCCGCCGCGTGCCGCAGACGCGCCCGCGCGATTATCTGCCGCTGGCGCGGTTGTTGTGGGCGAGCGGCGATCAGCCGCTGGAAAAGCTGATGACCTGTTCGGGTCCGCTTTACGATCGGTTGCTCGAGCCGCTGTTTCTTGCCGCACTCAACGTCGTGCCGCCGGAAGGCTCGGGCAAGCTCGCGGGGCAGATCGTGCGCGAAACGCTCGTGCTCGGCGGCAAGGCCTGCCGTCCGCTGATTGCACCGGACGGCATCGGCACGGCGTTCATCGATCCGGCGGTCGCTTATCTCAAGGGCCGCGGCGTCGTCATCAACATGCATCGGCCTTTGCATGCCTTGGGCTTCGCCACCGGCCGCGTGTCGCATCTGGATTTCGGCAAGGACGTGATCGACCTCGGCGAGCGCGATTCGGTCATCCTCGCCGTTCCGTCCTACGCCGCCGCCGGCTTCATGCCGGGATTGCAGGTGCCGTCGTCGTTCCGCAGCATCGTCAATGCGCATTA
>DASXOK010000643.1:0-3657 GCA_036494425.1 Pseudolabrys sp. | reverse complement strand
GGGAAGCGAGCGCGTGTTAGAGGTGATTTGTTTCACAGATGCGACAGTGCTGCGCTATCTCCGCGACGCTGCGAAATCATCCAAGTGTTAATCACCTATGGGTTTGATGCAGTCAGCCAAGAAACGTGCAGCCAAGATCGACGCCAAGGGTGGGGCCGTCGATTTCAATGAGCTACCGCGGATGGAGCCCGACGGCGGCACCACGAACATCCGGAACGTCGGCGGCAAGCACTGGCAGCGCTGGCTAGGCGTCGAGCACCGGTGCGTTGTGCCGTTCACGTCATTCAGCGAGTTCAACAAGGCGGCCTGCGGCGATATTTGGTTCGCCCTGGACGAGAGCCGTCCCCTCGCCGTCTTTGCCGGGATCTGGACGCGCTGGACCTCCGTCCGCAAGGTCAAGGAAGGCGAGACGACCAGCGACCTGTTCGGCTTCCTGACGACCGAGCCGAATGACTTGGTCACGCCGATTCACGCGAAGGCGATGCCGGTGCTCCTGACCCAGCCGGAGGAAATCGAAACGTGGATGACGGCACCGGCTGACGAGGCGTTGAAGCTCCAGCGCCCGCTGCCTGACGGCGCCCTGGAGATCGTTGCGCGGGGCGTGAAGAAGGATGAAGCGCCCCTAGAGCGGTTCACGGTTTTATTGAATCGGTGGGGATTCCCCGATGCTGCGGTTTGTGATTCAAGATGCTGGCTGGGTTGGAGGCCAGCATCTGATGACCCGACCTCTTTCCAACGATCTGCGTGAGCGTGTCGTGGCGGCGGTTGTCGGCGGCGAGAGCTGCCGGGGGGCGGCAGCCCGGTTCGGTGTTGCGGTATCTTCGGCCGTGAAGTGGCGGCAGCGCTATCGTGCGACCGGCTCGGTGGTGCCGGGCAAGATGGGCGGGCATCGCAAGCGGGCGTTGGAGCCGCACCGCGCCTTCATCAAGGAGCGGATCGGCCAGACGCCGCATCTCACGCTGCATGGGCTGAAGGATGAACTGGCGGCGCGCGGCGTAAATGTCTCGCACAATGCGGTCTGGCTGTCCCTGCGGCGCGAGGGCCTGCGCTTCAAAAAACCATCTCGGACAGCGTCCGCCTGTGGGCGTAGAAACGGCTGGGGTCTATCCTCTTGGTGGAAGGGAGCGGCCGACGGCTTTTTGGTGGCATGCTACCCCGCAAAAAAACATGGTCCATGGGTTGTTGCGCACGTGAGAGTGGTGACGCCATCCGGCGATCCCGTTTAGGAAATTGATCAACAGCGCAGCCCAGCCCTTCCCCCTTAACTGGAGGATTGGCGATGAGTCAGAACAAATCGACAGACAGGGTCCGCCGCATGATGGCGGTGGTCCATCCAAACGCGGCCGCGATTGACATCGGGGCCACCATGCACATGGCTGCCGTGAATGCAGATCGCACGCCTGAACCGGTGCGCAGCTTCGGTACCTTCACGACTGATCTGCATCAGCTGGTGGACTGGTTTGCAGAGTGCGGTGTCGAGACGGTCGTTATGGAATCGACCAGCGTCTATTGGATCCCGATCTTTGAGCTCCTCGACGCCCGTGGCTTTGCGGTGTTCCTCGTCAATGCGCGCGATGCCAAGCACGTACCCGGACGGAAGACCGACGTCAGTGATGCGCAGTGGTTGCAGCGGCTTCACTCCTTCGGTCTGTTGCGCGCAAGCTTTCGGCCCAAAGGTCAGATCGCCGAGCTGCGTGCCTACCTGCGTCAGCGTGAGCGTCTGCTTGAGTATGGAGCGTCACATATTCAGCACATGCAGAAGGCGTTGACCGAAATGAACGTGCAACTCCACCATGTCGTCACCGATATTACCGGTGCGACCGGCCTGCGGATCATCCGCGCGATCCTCGGCGGCGAGCGCAATCCGGCAGTGCTGGCGCGCATGCGGGATCGGCGTTGCCGCGCCACTGTCGAGACGATCGAGAAGGCGCTGGCCGGCAACTACCGCGCCGAGCACCTGTTCGCACTCGAACAGGCATTCGCCCTCTACGACACGTACCAGCAGAAGGCATCTGCCTGCGACGTCCGGATCGAGGCCGTGTTGACGGAACTCAGTCGTGGTCGCGACGCAGGTCCGTTGCCATCACCACGTCAGAATAGATCCCGTCAACAAAATTCATTGCTCTTCGATGTGCGTGCAGCGCTCTTCGCGCTACTGGGCAAGGACCTTACCCAGATCAACGGCCTCGGTCCCTATCTCGCGCTGAAGCTGATCGCTGAGTGCGGCGACGACCTCTCCGCTTGGCCGAACGCGAAGCACTTCACTTCCTGGCTCGGCCTGGCGCCCAACAATAAGGTATCCGGCGGCAAAGTGCTCTCGTCACGCACGCGCCGTTCGGGGAATCGGGCCTCGGCGCTCCTGCGGCTTGCTGCCGCAACCGTGGGGCGGACCGATACTGCGCTGGGCGCCTTCTACAGGCGGCTCTCCGGGCGCGTTGGCAAGGCCAAGGCGGTGACTGCCACGGCGCGCAAGATCGCGGTCCTATTCTACAACGCCGTGCGTCACGGCATGGAGTACGTCGACCCTGGGTCGTCTGCCTACGAAACCCGCTACCGCGCACGGATGCTCCACAACCTGCATCGGCGCGCCAAGGCCTTCGGCTTCACGCTCCAACCCGTCGAGCCGACACCCGCAGTCGCCGTTTCTTAGGAAACACTGTTCGCCCTTGAGCCGGCGCGCGCCGATGTGGCGCGGCGTCGCCGCCGCTGGCGGTCCTGGCAGCAGGGCCTCGACCCACGACGGCTGGTCTTCATCGACGAGACCTGGATCAAGACCAGCATGGCTCCGCTGCGCGGCTGGGGGCCGAGGGGCGAGCGCTTGCGCGGCTTCGCGCCGCATGGCCATTGGCGCACGCTGACCTTCCTCGGCGCATTGCGCTGCGACCGCCTCACCGCGCCTTGCGTCTTCGACGGCCCGATCAATGGCGAGTGCTTCCGCGCTTATGTCGAGCAGCAGCTCGTGCCGGTCCTCAAACCCGGCGACATCGTCATCCTGGACAATCTCGGCAGCCACAAGTCGGCAGCGCTGCGCCACATCATCAAAGCGGCCGGCGCTAGGCTCTGGTACCTGCCGCCTTACTCACCCGACCTCAATCCAATCGAGCAGGCCTTCGCCAAGATCAAGCATTGGATGCGCATGGCGCAGAAGCGCACCGTCCGGGACACATGGCGGCACATCGGAGACCTCGTCGCCACCTTCCAGGCCACCGAATGCAGCAACTACTTCGCCAACGCAGGATATGCTTCCGTCAAAATGTGAAAGGCTCTAGAAGTGCACACCTGAGGACTGGCGCCGAGAAAACTACCCCTCCCGACCGGCAAGACGCTGCGCCTGCTCCGCGACTGCCGGCCGATCCCGCGGCCTTCGCGCATCAGTCGACCGGCAAGACCGTCGGATTATTCGAGGGGCGGATGCAACTGGAACTTTGGACGCACGTTCTACCGTAGCAAGGCACTGCGATCAGGAGGTTACTGTGCCTGCGCTGCTGCCCACATTTCTGGCCACCTCGCACATCCTGCTAGCGGGCGACACCGTGCCGAATCTCAATTACGAGCCGAGCTGCCGCGCCGCGGTTGCAACCGCGGCAATTGCTAGTCGTGACATCAATTCCTGCAAAAACGACGAGGAAACGGCGCGCGCCAGTCTCGCCACGGTAT
>DASXOK010000642.1:0-7532 GCA_036494425.1 Pseudolabrys sp. | reverse complement strand
TTGCTGGCCATGACGTCGCTGTTCCATGGGCGCTGTAATTGTTCTGTTATGTGGGCGGGATAGCTTCGGCGTCAAGGCAAAAACAAGTAATTTCAATACCTTAGAATAACTATAAAGAAGCGCGCAACAGCCGAAAGCATTTACATTCTGAGACATGCCCAGCTTGCCCTTCGCTCCACTGAAGCGCGGGACACACAGTCCAGCATGATGACGCGCCCGTCGGCTATCCCAACTCAAGTCGGACGCGCACCCGACATCTCATCTCATATTGCATTGCCCGAGTTGCATTGCCCGAGCGGCTACGCTGCGGCTGGGACCGGCGTGATATTTTGATTCATCCGGAACAGGTTCGTCGGGTCGTACTTGGATTTGATAGCGGCAAGCCGAGTGAACTTTTCCTCGCCGTAAGAGCCCCTGAGCCCGTCGATGCCCTCGTCCCCGATGTAGTTCACGTAGGACGCGTTCGCCAAGAAGGGCCGCATCGCATCGAAAAATTCGCGCGTCCATGCGATGTTTCGGTCGGCATCGGCTGGGTCCGACCAGGCCGACGTCACCAGGAAATTGTAAGGCCAATTGCGGTGCCCGAAGGCTGTTTGCGCTGCCGGTACGCAGCTCATGGCGCCGTCGCCGTAGTATTCCAGGACGACGACCGTATGTGGCGAGGGCACGCGCGCGAAGTAATCGACCACGACATCGATCGCAGCGTCGCTGAGCGTCTCCATGTAGCTTGATTTCCAATAGCCGTTCAGGCCCGGCGGCCAAAGAAAATCGGCCATGCGCTGAGCCTCGTTGTAAGGCATTGGCTGAAACAGGTCGGCGGCCGGTGGTCCATATCCACGCAATGGCGCCAGAGCCTTTTCGCCGTCTGCCACGGCGCCCGCATACACGCCTCCCACCCCAATGACTGGCGCGGCCCGTAGCTGCGGCGGAGCGTTCGGATCGTCGGGGAAGCAAAACAGCAGCGCGCCCTGTGTGAGTTCGCTTGGCGAGGTCTTTTCGAAGTCGCGCCAGCCGCGCAGCACACCACCTGCGGCTTCGGCCGGATGCACAACCACCCCCGCCAGCACGGTCGCAACCGGATGGGCGCGAAATTCGAACGAGGTGACCACACCGAAATTGCCGCCGCCGCCGCGGATGGCCCAGAAGAGGTCCTCATTCTCCGACTCACTGCCCGTCACCACCCGGCCGTCGGCGAGCACGACCTGCGCGGACAATAGATTGTCGAGGGCCAGCCCATGCTTGCGCGCAAGCCATCCGATGCCGCCGCCGAGCGTAAGGCCCGAGACGCCCGTCACCGATACGAATCCCCCTGTGGCCGCGAGACCGTGCGGCTGCAGTGCATCATTGAGTTCACCCCAAGTGAGCCCCGCTCCGGCGCGAACCGTCCGCGCCGCAGGATCGACCTGGATAGCCTTCATCGGCGAGAGATCGATGACGATGCCATCATCACAAACAGCGTAACCAGCAACGTTGTGGCCGGTCCCGCGCACGGAAACCAGCGCACGCTGGGTGCGCGCAAGGTTCACCACCTGCGCCACATCATCAGCATCGGCGCACTGGGCGATGAGGTCCGGCCGCCGGTCGATCATGACGTTGAACACTTTCCGCGCGGCCTCATAATCTTGATCGTCGCGGGTGAGCAGCTTGCCGTGAAAGTTCGATTTCAACTGATTGACGAGAGAGGATGCGATCATGGCAGACCGTCCTTGTCTCTGAGCACTTTATAGCGCAGCTGACGCGGGCTTCATAATTACGACGAGTCTATGCCGCCTTTAGGACGGCCAACTGCAAAGGTACGCGATATTTCGTCTCATGCTTCTGGTCCCCGACAGAAGCGGGTTATGGCTGCGCGCTTATGAGTGCCCGCATGCAAACCAAACCGCGTGCTAATGGTGCCCGAGGGCAGCCTCCGCTATTTCGGCTGCGGAAAAGCCACGATGTGCTTGCCTGCGGCGGGCGTAGTGAACCGCTCGATGGTGCTCTTGTCGTTATCGCTGACGTCATCGCTCCCCATCGAGATCACCCGATAGTAATAGGTCGTCAGCGGCTTCAGGCCGTCTATGCGCACGCGGACAACCGTTTCCGAATGGTCTCGGTTGAGCCGGAACGGAGATTTCGCCGTCAAGCTCAACGCCTCGGGGTCAGTGCCATAATGCACGATGCCGAAATGATCGTCTGACCCGCCCGGGTTGTTGATGGTCCAGCGGACAATGGCCAGATCGTCGCGCGCAAATTCGAGGACCGGTCCTTGCAGGATCGCGACATGCGCGGCACGGTTCATCGTCTGGGCAAGGCCAGGGCTGGAACTAAGCACGCCGCCGACCAAGACGATGATCGTCCGTTTGAAAAACAAACTATCCATCGAGCCGGCCCTCAATTGCCATCGCCAAGAACAACAACAAGAACAACGCGGAAGGCGTGGCGGCCGCTCGCGCCCTCTACGGAATTGGCTGCGGCCCGGGCACCGGCGCCACGCCGCAAATCGCCGAGGCGCAAGGCGGAAGTGGCATCGGCGCAGGCATAATGGACTCGTTACCTTGGGTCGCAGCCGAACCGCCGGTCATGCACTGACCGGTAAAGGAGTTCCTGTCGGGATAAGGTGTCGTGTAGCCGTCCGTCAGCGTTTCCAGGAAGGCAACGATCTGGTTCTCCTCCTGCTCGGTCAGGCCGAGATTGCCCGTCGTCATGTCGATGTTGTTCGGGACTTCGGGCATCGGCCAGCAGTCCACTTTTTCCGTGGTTCCCGCCGGGCAGTGCCCGGTCGTGACCTTGTACGCGTAGACGTCGCGCGTGTTGTAGAAGTGGACGAGCTGCTTCAGGCTCTTGATGTAGCCGTTGTGAAAGAATTCCTTCTGGAAGTAGGGTCCGGCCCCCGCCTCGGTGGTGGGACATTGCGGCGGCGTCATCGCCACGTTCCGAGCCGTCGACGTCTGCATTTGGCCGTCGGACGTCGGGGCATATTTTATCCAACTCGCGTTCGGATTGGGGGCGGCGCCGGGGCCGCTTCGCAGGAAATTGCCCAGTCCCAAATCCCGAAAGCCGAACCCGTAGGGATTGTGTGTGAACCCGAAGGGATCCGGCCGGGTCTCATAAAACAGCGCGACGTTGGCGTTCAGGGGCACGCCTTCATTGGCGTAGCCGAAGCAGGTGAACAGTGGCCGGGACAGGCTGTTGGCGCCGGTGTCGGCCTGGCCCGGCTTGAGCGTCGTGGACACGCCGTCGAGATGGCAAGAGTTACAGTTGCCTTTCCCGTTGAACAGTTTGTAGCCGGCCATTTCATCCGGCGTCATCGTGTACTTGCCGCCCAGGAACGCGTCGAATTTTGATGAGAACGGGCTGACATGCGCCGACCTTTCGTATTTGGAGAGCGACTGTCCCCAGTGATCATAGATGGTGTTGGCCTTGGCGCGGTCCGCCGGGCTCAAGTGGATGGGGGTCGTGCTGCCTTGGAATTCCGCCGCCCCGACGGGAGTATCGCAGATCCTCTCGGTATCGCCCGGCCAGTTGATGTCGAACGAATTCCCCCACAGCGTTTCGAAGAGCGGCCGGTATTCCGCATGAGACAGTCGCCATGCGATGCAGGCCGTATCGGGAAAGCCCATTTCACCGGGATCGACCGGCGGATGCTGAGCCTGCTCGGCATCCGGGCTCTGCAATTTGTACCCGGTCGCACGCCCATCCCAGAAGTTTCCGCCAAAGAATGCGCCCTGCGTCGTCAAGTATTCAAGCACGGGAAAATCGGGCGAATAGGTATATCGCTGCGCTGTCCGCTTGTTGGCGCGATAGTGATAGGTCCCGGGATAGGCGACCATTGTCAGATTGACGGAGGGGATCGGTCCGCTGAAGGCGACGTACGGCATGTGACAGGAACCGCAGCCCATGTTCCGCAGCGGCGACATGTTCAGATCGAAGTTCAGCAACTTGCCGAGCACCTCTAGCGCCTCGTATCCGCTGCCCTGAAGGATGGGCGGGTTGTCCGCCGCCTTCGGCGCCGGCAGTTGCCTCCACTCTGCAAGAGCCGCGTCGAAGAGGGAGCGCATTTCGCGCTGAACCCGCGCGATCTCCAAATCCAGATCGGGCGGAAGAATGCCGGGCGGATATGGATTGTACGTTGCGACTTGTGCGGACGCCTGCGGCGCTGCGGCGCCGGGGTCGTCGCTGGCGGCCCAAGCCGCGGCGGCGGCTGCAATCGACAGGCACAAGGTCGCGGCGAGCGCGGTCGCCATCCGAGCATGTTTCATCTTCGGTGCGCCCCTGCCGGCCGGACGGTGATTGCTTGTATGTCTTAGGCCGCCATGATCTCAGGCCGTAGGCAAGCGCGGCTTTCATTTGAACGGTTCAAAAAACCTTGAGCCAATCGCTGCCCACCCGGGAACTTCGGGGGCTGGCCCCGCTGGCCGGCAGACTTGTCCCCAGCGCCGCACAAGCCGCCCGCGCGGGGCTGGCGGAGCCTCCCGGTTCTTCCTATGTTCCGGTCTCTAGCTGATCGCCTTTGACTGGCCGCCCCATTCGGGTGGCGGCGACTTATTGTTCCGCCGGCTCAGACACATACAGCGATAGACGCCTTCATGAACGACCTGTTCGACAAGAGCCGCGCCGCCCGCGATAGCCGCGCCATCACCATCCGGGGCGCGCGCGAGCACAACCTCAAGAACATCGACGTCTCGATCCCGCGCGACCAGCTGGTGGTGTTCACCGGCTTGTCTGGGTCCGGCAAATCGTCGCTCGCCTTCGACACGATCTATGCCGAGGGCCAGCGCCGTTACGTCGAGAGCCTCTCGGCCTATGCCCGCCAGTTCCTCGAGATGATGCAGAAGCCGGACGTCGACCAAATCGACGGCCTCTCGCCGGCGATCTCCATCGAGCAGAAGACCACCTCGAAGAACCCGCGCTCGACCGTCGGCACGGTCACCGAGATCTACGACTACATGCGCCTCTTGTGGGCGCGCATCGGCGTGCCCTACTCGCCGGCGACCGGACTTCCCATCGAAAGCCAGACCATCTCGCAGATGGTCGACCGCGTCCTGGCGCTGCCCGAGGGCACGCGCATCTACGTGCTGGCGCCGGTCGTGCGCGGCCGCAAGGGCGAGTACAAGAAGGAGCTCGCCGAGTTCATGCGCAAGGGCTACCAGCGCGTAAAGATCGACGGCGCCTTCTACGAGATTGCCGACGTCAAGCCGCTCGACAAGAAATTCACCCACGACATCGACGTGGTGGTGGATCGCCTCGTCGTGCGCGGCGACATTGGCACGCGGCTGGCGGATTCGCTCGAGCAGAGCCTGAAGCTCGCTGACGGCCTCGCCATCGTCGAGCTGGCCGACTCGAAGGCGAGCGGCGCCACTGCCAACAAAGGCCGCAACGAGAACGCCGAGCGGCTGATCTTCTCCGAGAAGTTCGCGTGCCCGGTGTCCGGTTTCACCATTCCGGAGATCGAGCCCAGACTCTTCTCCTTCAACAATCCGTTCGGCGCCTGTCCGGAATGCGGCGGCCTCGGCGTCGAGCAGCACATCGACGCCGACCTGATCATCCCCGATCGCGACGCGCCGATCCGCAAGGGCGCCATCGCGCCCTGGGCCAAGTCGTCGTCCCCCTACTACACGCAGACGCTGGAAGCGCTGGCCAAGCACTATCGCTTCTCGCTCGACAGCAAGTGGAAGGACCTGCCGAAGAAGACGCAGGAAGCAATCCTCTATGGCTCCGGCGAGGACGAGATCAAATTCGTCTACGACGACGGCATGCGCGGCTACACGACGAAGAAGCCGTTCGAAGGTGTGATCACCAATCTCGAACGCCGCTTCAAGGAGACCGAGAGCGAGTGGGCGCGCGAGGACCTGCAGAAGTATTTCACCGACGTGCCCTGCGCGCTCTGCCACGGCGCCCGCCTCAAGGCGGAGGCGCTCTGCGTCAAGATCGCCGGCAAGAACATCGCCGAGATCGCCGAGCTGTCGGTGCGCAAGGCCGGTGACTGGATCACCGAATTGCCGCAACACCTCACCGAGAAGCAGAGCGAGATCGGCTCGCGCGTGCTCAAGGAGATCCGCGAGCGCCTCAAGTTCCTGGTCGATGTCGGGCTGGATTATCTCACCCTCGCCCGCGCGTCCGGCACATTGAGCGGCGGGGAGAGCCAGCGCATCCGCTTGGCATCGCAGATCGGCTCCGGCCTCACCGGCGTTTTGTATGTGCTCGACGAGCCGTCGATCGGCCTGCACCAGCGCGACAATGCGCGCCTCCTCGAAACGCTGAAGCGGCTGCGCGACCTCGGCAATACCGTGATCGTCGTCGAGCACGACGAGGACGCCATCCGCCTCGCCGATTTCGTGCTCGACATCGGGCCGGGCGCCGGCATCCACGGCGGCAAACTGATCGCGCAAGGCAAGGTGGCGGACCTCATTGCGGCGCCTGAGTCCTGGACCGGCAAATATCTCTCCGGCGAGCTCACGGTGCCGGTGCCGGAGCGCCGCCGCGCCGATCCGCGCCGCCAGCTCAAGGTCGTCAACGCGCGCGGCAACAATCTCAAGAACGTCACCGCCGAGATCCCGCTCGGCCTTTTCACCTGCGTCACCGGCGTCTCCGGCGGCGGCAAGTCGACGCTGCTCATCGACACGCTCTACAACGCCGTCGCGCGCAAGCTTAACGGCGCCTCGCTCGCCCCTGCCCCGCACGACAAGATCGAGGGGCTGGAGCACATCGACAAGATTATCGACATCGACCAGTCGCCGATCGGCCGCACGCCGCGCTCGAATCCGGCGACCTACACGGGCGCCTTCACGCCGATCCGCGAATGGTTCGCGGCGCTGCCCGAAGCGAAAGCGCGTGGATATGAACCTGGGCGTTTCAGCTTCAACGTCAAAGGCGGCCGCTGCGAGGCCTGCCAGGGCGACGGCGTCATCAAGATCGAGATGCACTTCCTGCCCGACGTTTACGTCACCTGCGATGTCTGCAAGGGCAAGCGCTACAATCGCGAGACGCTCGAGGTGCTGTTCAAGGGCAAGTCGATCGCCGACGTGCTCGACATGACGGTGGAAGAGGCGCTCGAGTTCTTCAAGGCGGTGCCGCGCGTGCGCGACGTGCTCGCGCTCCTGCACCGCGTCGGCCTCGACTACATCCATGTCGGTCAGCAAGCGACAACGCTCTCCGGCGGCGAGGCGCAGCGCGTCAAGCTCGCCAAGGAATTGTCCAAGCGCGCGACCGGCCGCACGCTCTATATCCTCGACGAGCCGACCACGGGCCTACACTTCCACGACGTGGCGAAGCTTCTGGAGGTGCTGCACGAGCTTACAGACACCGGCAACACCGTCGTCGTCATCGAGCACAATCTCGAAGTGATCAAGACCGCCGACTGGGTGATCGACTTGGGGCCGGAAGGCGGCGACGGCGGCGGCGAGATCGTCGCGGCCGGCACGCCGGAAGACATCGTCAAGGCCAAGCGCTCTTACACCGGACAGTATTTGAAGCCGGTGCTGGAGCGCAAGGAAACGCCGAAGCGGAAGAAGGGGATGCAAGCGGCGGAGTGAGTTCTCTTTGCCCTCCCC
>DASXOK010000641.1:0-4035 GCA_036494425.1 Pseudolabrys sp. | reverse complement strand
ATGCCGTTTCACTGTTCCAGTGAGGAGCTTCAAAGGCGCGTCATCGCGGCGAAACGCGGTGCAGCGCGCCGATGGGCCGTATATAGGCTGGGGCCCTTTCCGGTGTCAACTGCAAAAATCGGAAAGTTTTGAGATTGTCATCCGAGCGTCGTGCAGGTGCGAAAAAGCCCGCACGACTCGCATCTTAGCGAGGGGTTGCGGGTGTGGACGCCGCACTGAGGCCATATTCCTGGGTCGTCCTTTCCCTCCAATTCGAGGGATGGACTCGCGAACGGGGGCGCCCCCGCCGCCGTCAGCAAAGCCGATTAACGAAGGGTCCGCGTCCGTGATTGACGGTTCGTGGGCCAACCGGCATCGTGCCGGTCGGAATCAGCGGCCTGCCGAGGGCACGTGGGGCTCTATTTTGTGCTTGCGGCAAGCCAGCTTCGATCGCAGCGCAGGGGACGGTGAGCTTGGACCAGTCAAGGTCGCGCGGCGCAATACGATCGAGACCAGCCGATATCATCGAGCTCGGCAATGAGCCGCCGCTCTCGGTCGACGGTGGCACGAGCGGATTCGTCGATCGCCGCCGCGTCTCAGTCCAGTGGTTTGCCGGCACGATCCTGACCGCATTGTGCGGCGCAGCGCTGATGGGCGGCGCCGTTTTCACCTCGCTCGACGGCGAGACCAATTTCGCGTCGCTGCCCGAGCGGGTCGAAGTGGCGTTGCGCGGCGCCCTCAGCGTCGCCAGCGACCGGCTCGGCGCCCGCAAGAGCGACCGCCTGCCGACCTTGGAAGAGCCCTCCTTCGCCCGCCAGGTGATCCGCGTCTCGACAATCACGCGCTCCGGCAATCACGAAGTTGTCCGCGTCCGGCCCTTCGTCCGCGTCGCCGGAAACCTGTCGCTCGGCGCCTCAGACCTGTCCGCCAACATCCCGCCCTTCAATCCGCAGCGCATGCTCGCCGAGAACACTCCCGGCGGTACCGCCACGCCGGAAGACGCGCCGGCGGCCGAGCCGGATGCCGAGGTGTCCTTCGTCATGCGCGACCTCGCACCGATGCTTCCGAAGATGAAGATCGCGGTGCTCACGCCCAATGACGAGGTGATGGCGCGCGTGCGCGAGGCCGCCGACTGGAGCGAGAAAGCCGCCAACCACATGCCGGTCGCGGCCGACATCACGGGCGTCAAGCTCGCTTATGCCGGCGAAGCCACGCCCGATCCCTACGCCGGCTTCGAAGCGCGCATCGTCCCCGAAAACATCACGCTGCTTCCGAAGACCACCAACGAGACGACCGGCGGCAACACCTTCAACGAGAAAATCGTTTTCGCCAAAAAAGGCGATACCGTCGGCAGTATTTTGCGCGATCTCGGCGCCAATGCCGACGACATCGCCGCGGTGAGCCAGGTGCTCGGGCCGCGCGCCCACGATGGCGGCATCAAGGAAGGGCAGAAGTTGCGCGTGCTGATGGCGCCCGTTCCCGGCACGCAGCGCCTGCAGCCGATCCGCGTGATCATCGCCAGCGATTCCTCGATCGACGCCGTGGTGGCGCTCGCCGATACCGGCAAATACGTGCCTGTCGATGTGCGCAATGTCGATACCGAGGAAGTGGCGCAGAGTTCCGAGGACAATACCGATGACACGGACACGTCCGGAATCAGGCTCTACCAGAGCATCTACGAGACTGCGCTTCGCAATCAGATTCCGCGGCCGATCATCGACGACCTCATCCGCATCTACTCCTACGACGTCGACTTCCAGCGGAAGGCGCAGCCGGGCGACTCGTTTGAGGTGCTCTATGCGGGCGAGGACGAGCAGCCCAATTCGGACAGCCGCAACGAGGTCTTGTTCGCGTCGCTTACTGTGGGCGGCGAACAGAAGAAGTTCTACCGCTTCCAGTCGCCGGACGATGGTCTCGTCGACTACTACGACGAGAGTGGCAAGAGCGCGAAGAAGTTCCTGGTGCGCAAGCCGGTCGCCGACGGCATCATGCGCTCGGCCTTCGGCATCCGCCGCCATCCGATCCTCGGCTACACCAAGATGCACACGGGCGTGGACTGGGCGGCGCCGACCGGCACGCCGATCTATGCCGCCGGCAACGGCGTGATCGAGAAGGAAGGCTGGGAGTCGGGCTACGGCAAGTTCATCCTGCTCCGCCACAACAACGGATACGAGACCGCCTACGGCCACATGAGCGCCTATGCCAAGGGCACCGAAGAGGGCACGCGCGTGCGCCAGGGCCAGGTGATAGGCTTCGTCGGCTCGACCGGCCTGTCGACCGGCTCACACGTGCACTACGAAATCCGGATCAACGGCCGCTTCGTCGATCCGATGCGGATCAAGCTGCCGCGCGGCCGCGAGTTGCAGGGCAAGATGCTCGCCGACTTCGACCAGGAGCGCGACCGCCTTGACGGCATCATGGCCCGCAAGCCCGCGCGCGTGGCCTCGAACGGCCCGGGCGGGCGGTAGTCAGCCTCGCGGCGCCATTCAGGAGCGCGGACGACGTCCGCGAACCCGGAATCCAGACGTAAGCACAGCATTCGGGCACTGGATTCCGGGGCTCGTCCGCCTATCGCCCGATGGGCGAAGGCGGACGCCCCGGAATGACAGCAACCTACGCCGCCTTGGCGAGCTTGCCGTTGAAGGTCAGCCCGAGCTTGTCGCCCGAGATGGTGACCGTCTCGCCGTCCTTGATCGTGCCGGCGAGGATCATTTCCGCGAGCGGATCCTGCACCGACTTCTGGATCACGCGCTTCAAGGGCCGCGCGCCGTAGGCCGGATCCCAGCCCTTCTCGGCGAGCCAGTCGCGTCCGCTCGGCTTAAGCGTGATGGTGATCTTGCGATCGTCCAACAGCTTCTGCAGCCGCTTCATCTGGATGTCGACGATGCGTCCCATCTCCGACTTCTTGAGCCGGTGGAAGAGGATGATCTCGTCGACCCGGTTCAGGAATTCCGGCCGGAACGCGGCGCGCACGACCGCCATCACCTGCTCGCGCACGGCGTCGGAGTCCTGACCCTCAGGTTGGTTGACCAGGAATTCGGCGCCGAGGTTCGAGGTCATGATGATCAACGTATTGCGGAAATCGACCGTGTGGCCCTGCCCGTCGGTCAGCCGTCCGTCGTCGAGCACTTGCAGCAGAACGTTGAAGACGTCCGGATGCGCCTTCTCGATCTCGTCGAACAGCACGACCTGGTAAGGCCTGCGCCGCACGGCTTCCGTGAGCGCGCCGCCCTCCTCGTAACCGACATAACCCGGAGGCGCGCCGATCAGCCGCGCCACGGCGTGCTTCTCCATGTACTCCGACATGTCGATGCGCAAGAGCGCGTTCTCGTCGTCGAACAGATATTCCGCCAAGGCTTTTGTCAGTTCGGTCTTGCCGACGCCGGTCGGGCCTAAGAACATGAACGAGCCGATCGGCCGGTGCGGGTCCTGCAAGCCGGCACGGGCGCGCCGCACCGCGGTCGACACCGCGTGCACCGCTTCCTGCTGGCCGATGACGCGCTTGGCGAGCTCGTCCTCCATGCGCAGGAGCTTTTCCTTCTCGCCCTCGAGCATCTTGTCGACCGGCACGCCGGTCCAGCGCGAGACGACGCCCGCCACGTGATCGGCGGTCACGGTCTCCTCGACCATGGCGCCGCGCTGCCCTTCGGCAGCCTCGATGTCCTTGAGCTTCTTCTCGAGCTCGGGGATACGGCCATAGGCCAGCTCGCCGGCGCGCTGATACTCGCCTTTGCGCTGAGCATTGGCGAGCTCGGCGCGCAGGCCATCGAGCTCGGTCTTGAGCTTCTGCGCGTCCGAGAGCTTTTCCTTCTCAGATTTCCAGCGGCTTGTCAGATCGGCCGACTGCTTCTCCAGATTCTTCAGCTCGCCTTCCAGCCGCTGCAAGCGATCCTTCGAGCCCGGATCGGTCTCCTTTTTGAGCGCCTCCTGCTCGATTTTCAGCCGCACGATTTCGCGGTCGATCGAATCGAGCTCTTCCGGCTTGGAATCGACCTGCATCTTCAGCCGCGCCGCGGCCTCGTCGATCAAATCGATGGCCTTGTCGGGCAGGAAGCG
>DASXOK010000640.1:0-1634 GCA_036494425.1 Pseudolabrys sp. | reverse complement strand
CGGACATCGCCAATCGGGCGTCCGACTGACGGGAGTTTGGCGCGCGCCCTATAGCATCCGCATTCCACAGGTAAAAGCCTTGTTTCGTCCGATGTTTCGGACGGGACAGGGTACCGTCGCTTGACGAATGCGGCCGGCTTGGGCAGGGGCTGCGCCTTCAGGGCATTCGCCCGCCGAGGAGCACTGCATGCCGGGTGCCGGCACCGACAAAACCAAACGCTGGATCGAGCAGCCGGCGCCGGTCGTCGTCCTGGTCGAGACGCAGATGGGAGAGAACATCGGCGCGGCGGCGCGCGCGATGGCCAATTTCGGCATTTCGCGGCTCCGGCTGGTGAAGCCGCTGCAAGGCTGGCCGAATGAGCGGGCGCGCGTAATGGCGGCGGGCGCCGACCGTATTCTGGACAAGGCCGAACTGTTCGACAGCCTCGCCGGCGCCATTGCCGATTGCTCTTACGTGCTCGCCACCACTGCGCGCAATCACGACCAGGCCAAGCCCGTGATCGCGCCGGAGACGGCGGCGGCCGAGCTGGCGCCGCGCGTCAAGGCGGGTGAGACGGTCGCCATCGTGTTCGGACGCGAGCGCAACGGGCTCGAAATCCACGAGGTCGGACAGGCCGACGCCATCGTCACGCTGCCGGTGAACCCGGCTTTCGCCTCGCTCAATCTGGCGCAGGCAGTGGTGATCGTCGCCTACGAGTGGTTCAAGCGTGCCGTCGGCGATCTGCCTTTCACCATGCCGGAAAGGTCGCCGCCGGCGCCGAAACAGCAGCTCGCCGCCTTCTTCGGCGACCTCGAGCGCGAACTGGACAAGGTCGAGTTCTTCCGGCCCGAGGAAAAGCGCGGCACGATGATCGTGAACCTGCGCAATATCTTCCAGCGCATTGCGCCGACGCAGCAGGACATCCGCACGCTCTACGGCGTGATCAATGCCATCGCGCAGGGGCGCAAGGGCTCGGCGCGCGGCGGCACGCTCGATGCTGCTGGCGCCGAGCGGCTGCGCGATCTCATCGCCGAGCAGAATGCCGCGCGCGCGCCATCCGAACGCGCACCGGCGCGCGGGTTGGCGCGGCTGTTACGGCGCAATCCGACCGAGGCCGAGCGCATGCTGTGGCAGGCGCTCACCAATGACCGTCGCTTCGCCGGCCGCGGCTTCGAGCGGCAGGTCCCGGTCGGGCCTTACATCGTGGACTTCGTTTCGTTCCCGTTGCGCCAAGTGATCGATCTCGTGCAGGCCTCGGAGACGGAGGAGGGGGCAGACATGCGCGCCGCGAAACGCGCCTGGCTCGCCGAACATGATTACAAGATCGTCGAGGTGAAGGCGGACGCTGTGGAGAAGGATTTGGAGGGGGTGTTGGAGAGTCTCGCAGCCGCCATCCATTCGTAGCAGTCATTCCGGGGCGCCCGTCGACGTCCGAAGGACGAAGACGGGCGAACACGGAATCCATAATCACCAACGCTGCGGGTTATGGATTCCGGGTCCGCTCGATTCACTCGCGTCCCGGAATGACAATCACTGCTTCAACACCTTCAACTGCGCCGCGGTGCCGTCGCGCAGGAAGCCCAAGTCGCTGCCGACGGTGATGTAGCGGAAGCCGCGTCGGGCCATGGCGAGCGCGCGATTGGCGTCGCGGCAA
>DASXOK010000639.1:0-9849 GCA_036494425.1 Pseudolabrys sp. | reverse complement strand
GGATCGATCGGCGCATTGTCCGTCGCGGACGACGGCGTCGGTGTGGCGTCCGGCGTCGTCGCCGTATTCGCATTGGCGCGCGGATCAGGCTTGATCGGCTTGCCGTCGGCGCCGACGCGCGGCAGCGACAACCGCTTGGCGTTCTGTTCGGTGACGACGACGTCCCCCGGCGCGACGGTGGTATCGGTGCCATTGACCTTCAGCGCCTGCGCCCAGCTCTCTCCAGGCCGGCGGCAGCTGCACGCCGTGCTCAAGGACTTGCGATATTGGAATGCTGTCGGAAGTGACGTGTAGGGCTGTCCGCCGAGCGACACCGCCTGCGACATCTCCTCGCCGGGGTTGTGATAAGTGTAGAGCTGGACTTCCGCCGCCGGGCACATGCGCTGGCACGTCTGCTCGTCGTCGCGAAAGTGATCCGGCGTCGTCGAGAACGCGATCGGGAAATAATAGCCGTCGCAGGTGCGCACGCAGACGGCCCGGTAGGTGCCGCCCATCGGACCCGGCGCCGACGAGATGATGCCGCCGCTGCCGCCGGGGCCGGGGCCAGGGCCGTTATTGGTGTCGATACCGAAGAGCCGGTCGAAGAAGCCGCGCTGCTGCCCCTGCTGCACCGCCGCCCGATATTGCGGCCCGCAATTGTTGTTGCCAAGCGCGATCAACAGCGACTGCCGCTGAGCGGCGCGCTGGGTCGTGCCTCCCTGCAACTGCTCGAGTTGGCCCTGCATGCGCTCAAGTGCGGTGCGTTGCTGGCCGATCTGGCGATTGAGCCCGCCACATTGCGGCGGTGGATTGCTGAAGATCGAGAAGAAGCCGGAGTTTTCGCACCCCATCTGGCGACCCTGCGACACCAGGCGGTCGACTTCGTATTGCTGGCGGTTCACCGCATCCTCGGCACGGCGGATCTGATCGGCGCGCGCGGGATCGGCGTTGCCGCGGTCGAGCGACGTAAGCTGCGCTTCCAACTGTTGACAGGCCGGGCCCGGCGATTGCGCAAGTGCCACGGTGCACGAGGCCAAGGCGAAGAACACGGCTGCCGCTGGCGCGAGTGAATATCCCCTCATGGCAAGTACTTTATCCGGAAAATTATGGCGAGGCGAGGTCAGGCGCGGGCACATTCCGTGCACTTTCCGCGCGGAGGTTCCAGAATATGCCGCTCATGATGATGAGCGCACCGAGCAGCACGAAGACATCGAGTGTTTCACCGTAGAAGGCCCAGCCGACCACCGCGATCAGCGGAATTCGCATGAAATCCAGCGGCACGACCAAGGTGGCGTCGCCGGAGCGGAAGGCGTTGCTCAGGCAGTAATGCGAACTAGTGCCGGCAACTGCAAGCCCGATTGCGGGCAAAATATGGCTTGTCCCGAAGTTGAAAAAGACGCTGTTGTTGCTGCCGATCAGCGACAGGGGAAACTGGATGACCCCCATCCAGAAGATGATGCCGAACGTCGTCTCGGTCGCGGTCAGCTTCTTCGTCGCGATCATGACGATGGCGAAGCCGGACGCCGCGGCCAGCACGAGGAAGACCGCCGGATTAAAGCCCGCGAGGCCGGGCCGCAGGATCACGAGAACGCCGATGAGCCCGAGCACGACGATGCCGATGCGGCTCGCCGTCAGCTTCTCGCTCAGCAGCCAGACCGCGAGCAGGGCGGTCCAGATCGGCATGGTGAATTCGAGCGCAAAAACCGTAGCCAGCGGCAGGATGGTCAAGGCAACGGCCCAGGCGAACTGTCCGGCGTAATGCACGACATTGCGAATGAGGTTGAGCCCCATGCGCCGCGGACGCACAAAGGGACGCAGGTCCGGCCGCGCGGCAAGCAACAACAGAACGATCAGAAGCGCTCCGCCGCTGCGGATCGCGAGGATCTCGAAAATATTCAGGCCGTGCCGCGACAACTCGCGCACGGAGACGGCCATCACCGAAAACGACAGCAGCGTGCCGATCATCCAAAGGACGACGCGCACGAGATTTTTGTTGGACACGGACGATCCGCGATCAGGTGACAGCATGACTCGATGCAACGTGCGGTCTAGCAGGTGCGCCGCCGCACGTCACTCCGCATCCGGCTGATTCTCCGGCCGCGCCTTCTCGAACGCCGGCAGCTTCTGGCAGGCGGCATCGACCGCGACGATGTTCGGGAATTTGTCGAGCGGCACCTTGAGGCGGCGCGCGTTGAACACCTGCGGCACGAGGCAGATGTCGGCGAGCGTCACATGTGCGCCGCAGGCGTAGGGGCCGGGCTCGATCAATGCCTCGATGGCGGCGAAGCCTTCGAGCACCCAATGATGATACCAGGCGTCGATCTCGCTCTGCTCGTGCTTGAGCGTGCGCTTGAGATATTGTAGCGAGACGAGATTGTTGAGTGGGTGGATGTCGCAGGCGACGATCTGCGCGATGGCGCGCGCCTCGGCGCGGTCGAGCGCATCGGCCGGCAGCAGCGGCGGCTCCGGCTGGATCTCGTCGAGATATTCGATGATCGCCAGCGACTGGATCAACACCTCGCCGCCGGACAATTGCAGCGACGGGACGCGCTCCTGCGGATTGATCGCGTGATATTCGGGCCGGTGCTGGTGGCCGCCGTCCTTGGTGAGGTGGATCGCCACCATTTCGTAGGGCAGGCCCTTGAGATTGAGCGCGATGCGCAGGCGATAGGCGGCTGACGAGCGGAAATACGTGTAAAGTTTCACGAACAGGACCCCGGCTTCAATGGCGTGCCGGCAATCTACCGGGACCCGAAGCCGTTGGCGATATCGGCGGTGAGTTGCGCGGACCGCTCGGTGAGCTTTTTCAAGGCGCGATCGAGCGCGGCGCGATCGTCGGGATCGACGACTTCGAGAAGCTGTTGCGCGAAGGCGAGGGCAATGGGCGCGAGTTCGCTGTAGATGTCGCGGCCGGCGGGCGTCAGCGACAGGAACGCCTCGCGCAGATCGGCGCGGTTGGCGCGCCGCACCACTAGCTTGCGGCGCTCGAGCAGGGCGACCGCGCGCGAGACCTTGGTCTTGTGCATGCAGGTGTGGGCGCCGATGGCCTTGGCGGTCATCAGGCCGAATTGGCCCAACGTCACCAGCACGCGCCACTCGGGGATGCCGATCTTGTAGCGCTCGGCGTAGATGCGCGAGAGCGCCTGCGAGACGAGGTTGGAACAGACATTCAACCGGTAGGGGAGGAAGTCTTCGAGCTTGAGCGCCGCCTCGGCGTGTTCGGGCGTGTGTTGTGCGCTCTCGTTCGTCATAGCCACTCTGCCGCTTCCCCTTGGCGCGGGGGGCCTATTGCGGCAGGCCGCCATCTCGCGCGTGCGCAGACATTGGCCGAAGTTGCGACCGGGCGCAACCAGATTGGAAAAGTTCTAAGCTATCTGTGCTATGACCGGTTCCGGCGCCAGATGCGCAGCAAGGCGGGCTTCCGGCGGTCCGGATTCGCGGCCATGAACAGGATGGCGGCCAGGAAAATGTAGAGGATCATGACTTTCATGGGCGTTACTTCGTTCTGTCCCGTCCCCCGTGCGCCAAATATGCATCCACCGCCGGTCCGGCAGTGTGAGGTGGATCACATTGATGTTGGTTTCATTAGAAACTAAATAGGGCGGAACAATAGCGACCTGCCTGGGGGAGGCGACTGACATGCAGTGCGGTACAATGTCCGGCTTCGGCAACAGCTTCGAGACAGAGGCGCTCGAAGGCGCGCTTCCGGTCGGGCGCAACTCGCCGCAGAAGGTGAATTACGGCCTTTACGCGGAACAGCTCTCCGGCTCGCCGTTCACGGCGCCGCAGGCTTCCAACCAGCGCTCCTGGCTCTACCGCATCCGCCCGACGGTGCGGCATGCCGGCCGCTTTGCGCCGGTCGACAAGGGCCATGTCCACACCGCGCCGGCGCGCGAGGACACGGATCTGCCGATCGGGCAACTGCGCTGGTCGCCCGTCGCAATGCCGAACGAGAAGCTGACCTTCGTCACCGGGCTGCGCACGATCACCACGGCGGGCGATGTCGACAGCCAGTCGGGCATGGCGAGCCATCTCTTGTTCGTCACGCAGTCGATGCAGCGCGAGCATTTTTTAAACGCCGACGGCGAATTCCTCATCGTCGCGCAGCAGGGCAATATCCGTTTCCGCACCGAATTCGGCACGATCGAGATCGAGTCGGGCGAAATCTGCGTCATCCCGCGCGGCGTCATCTTCCGCGTCGAACTCGTGGATGGGCCGATCCGTGCTTACGTGTGCGAAAACTACGGCGGCAGCTTCACACTGCCGGATCGCGGACCGATCGGCGCCAACTGCCTGGCCAATCCGCGCGACTTCCTGGCGCCGGTGGCGGCCTACGAGGATATCGACGCGCCGCACACGCTCTATGTGAAATGGGGCGGCGAGCTCTATAAGACGCAAGTGGCGCAGTCGCCGCTCGACGTTGTCGCTTGGCACGGCAACTATTACCCGTACAAATACGATCTGCGCCGCTTCTCGCCGGTGGGCGCACTGCTGTTCGATCATCCCGATCCATCGATCTTCACGGTGCTGACGTCGCCGTCGGAAACGCCGGGCACCGCGAACATCGACTTCGTGATCTTCCCCGAGCGCTGGGCGGTGGCGGAGAACACCTTCCGGCCGCCCTGGTATCATCGCAACATCATGTCGGAATTCATGGGGCTGGTGTTCGGCGTCTATGACGCCAAGCCCGAGGGCTTCACGCCCGGCGGCTTCAGCCTGCACAATCAGATGCTCCCGCATGGGCCGGATACCGATGCCTTCGAGCACGCCAGCAATGCCGAGCTCAAGCCGGAGAAGCTGTCGAACACGCTCGCCTTCATGTTCGAGACGCGCTTCCGCCAGCGCGTGACCAAATATGCCGCGACGCTGAGCGAACGGCAGGACAACTACATCGACTGCTGGACCGGCCTGAAGAAGCATTTCGACCCGAACCGGCGCGAGCCGAAGTAGCGCGCATGAAACTCGCCTCGTTGAAAGAAGGACGCGACGGCCGTCTCGTCGTGGTCTCCAAGGACCTCACGCGCTGCGCCAGCGCCGCAGCGGTGGCGCCGACCTTGCAGGCCGCACTCGACAATTGGGACGCCGCCGCGCCGCGCCTCATCGAGATCGCCGACTCGCTCGAAGCGAACCGCATCGCGCACATGGCGTTCGACCCGGCGCGCTGCGCGGCGCCGCTGCCGCGCGCCTACCAGTGGCTGGACGGTTCGGCCTACGTCAATCACGTGGCGTTGGTGCGCAAGGCGCGCAGCGTCGAGATGCCGGCGTCGTTCTGGACCGATCCGCTGATGTACCAGGGCGGCTCCGATGTGTTGCTGGGCCCGCGCGACTCCATCCCGGTCGCGGACGATGCCTGGGGCATCGACCTCGAGGCCGAAGTGGTGGTGATCTTGGGCGATGTGCCAATGGGCGCCACGCGCGATGAAGCCACGGCGGCGATCAAGCTGATCATGCTGGTCAACGACGTGACCTTGCGCAATCTCACCGGACCCGAGCTCGCCAAAGGCTTCGGCTTTGTGCAATCGAAACCGGCCTCGGCTTTCACGCCCGTCGCGGTGACGCCCGACGAACTCGGCCACGCCTTCGACGGCGCCAAGGTCAACCTGCCGCTGCTGTCGTTCGTCAACGGCAAGCCGTTCGGCAAACCGGTCTGCGGCAACGATATGACGTTCGATTTTCCAACGCTGATCGCGCACGCCGCCAAGACGCGCGCGCTCGGCGCCGGTACCATCCTGGGCGCCGGCACGGTGTCGAACCGCGACGCCGATGGCGGGCCGGGCAAGCCGATCGAGGAGGGCGGGCTCGGCTATTCCTGCATCGCCGAGCAGCGCACGGTGGAGACGATCCGCGAAGGCAAACCGCGCACGCCGTTCCTCACATTCGGCAATCAAATTCGCATCGAAATGCGCGATCCACAGGGGCAGTCGATCTTCGGCGCCATCGAGCAGGACGTGGTACGCTACGAGCGCGGATGACGTCCAAGAGGTGTGACGCGATGACTGCCAAAGGTTTTGCCTCCAGCGAAGATCTCGGGGAGAAGAAAGTCTCCTTCGATCAGATCGGCACCGGTCTATACGCTTATACCGCGGAAGGCGATCCGAACTCCGGCGTCATCGTCGGCGACGATTGCGTGATGGTCATCGACGCGCAGGCGACGCCGGTGATGGCCGAGGACCTCATCGCTCGCGTCGCCAAGGTCACCGACAAGCCGATCAAATACGTGCTGCTCACGCACTATCACGCCGTGCGCGTGCTCGGCGCGTCCGCCTTCAAGGGCGCGGACATTATGGCCTCCGACGTGACGCGCGGGCTGATCGCGGAGCGTGGCAAGCAGGACATGGACTCGGAGATGGGCCGTTTCCCGCGGCTGTTCCGCGCGGTCGAGAGCATTCCGGGACTGACGTGGCCGAACATCACCTTTCCCGATGAAGTCTCCGTCTGGCTCGGCCGCCGCGAAGTGCGCATCATGCATATCGGCCGCGGCCATACGGCGGGCGACGTGATCGCGGTGGTGCCGGATTCGGGCGTGGTGTTCTCCGGCGACCTCGTCGAATACAAGTCGGCCTGCTATTGCGGAGACGCGCATTTCACCGACTGGCCGACGACGCTCGATCATCTCGGCGAGTTGCAGGCGACCGCACTGATGCCTGGACGCGGCGCCGCGCTGACCACGCCGCAACTGGTCAGGGAAGGCATCGAGATGACGAGCGACTTCCTCTCGACGCTCTTCGACTCGGTGAAGCAGAGTGTGGCAAAAGGCCGCTCGCTGAAGGATGCCTTCGACTTCGCCCGGCTGGCGATGGATCCGAAGTTCAAGACCTTCGCCATCTACGAGCACTGCCTGCCATTCAACGTCTCGCGCGCCTACGACGAGGCGCGCGGTATCGATTGGCCGGTAATCTGGACGGCGGAACGCGACCGTGAGATGTGGGCGGCCTTGCAAGGCTGATGAGTCTGCGGCCTCGGCAAGGCTTATTCCGGGAACCCACCGGAGAATAAGTTTGTTTTGCAGTGCGGTAATCGCGGCCGTGTGATCTGGAATTATACGCGCGGAAGACGTTAGATGGCGTGCTTCGAAGCGAGGCTAACTTGGGGAAACGCTATGACAATGCACAGTGGAACGACGCATCCGACGCTGTCGCATACGGACAGCATCGCGGCAAGTTGGACTGACGCTCTGTTACTCGTAGGCCGTGTCCTGCTCGGCTGGATTTTCCTCACGAGCGGGTTTGGCAAGCTCGCCAATATTGCGGGAACGACCGCCTATTTCGCCGCGCGCGGCCTGGAGCCTGCCAGCTTCTGGGCGTACTTTGGCGGTATCTACGAATTCGCCATCGGGGCCGCGCTGATCCTCGGTTTCGCGACGCGCTACGCCGCGTTGGCCACGATCCTATGGGTGGCAATGGCCACGATCATCGCCCACCGCTATTGGGTCTATCCGCTGGAGCAGCAGTCGGCGCAGTACATCAACTTCATGAAGAACCTCGCGATCATCGGCGGCGCGATCTACGCGTTCGTCTTTGGCGCGGGGAAATTCGCGGTCGACGCGATGCTGGCGAGGCGCTGAGGCCGGCTCTCTCGCCGTCCACGCGCGGTATTGCCAAAGGGGGATACGTGAACCGGACGCCCGCGCAAGCGGGCGCCCGAGCAAGGACGCGTTGTGGCAATGAGCCGCTATCAGTTCGCCTATCGCCGTTCACCGGATCAGGACGCGCGCACGCCGGCGCGGCGGCCGGTCGTTGTGGTCGGCGCGGGTCCGGTCGGGCTCGCGGCGGCGATCGATCTCGGGCTGCGCGGCATTCCGGTAGTGCTGATCGACGACGCCGATCGCATCGGCGAAGGCTCGCGCGGCATCTGCTGGTCGAAGCGCACGCTGGAAATCTGCGACCGGCTCGGCATCGGCGAAAAGCTGGTCGCGCAGGGCGTCACCTGGAAGCTCGGCAAGGTCTTCCTCGGCGACGATCTCGTCTATGCGTTCGATCTGTTGCCGGAAGACGGCCACAAGATGCCGGCCTTCATCAACTTGCAGCAGTTCTATGTCGAGAAGGCGCTGGCCGACCGCGCCGGCGAGATCGATGCAGTCGAGATGTGCTGGAAAAACAGGCTCGCTGCAGTCGAGCCGCACAACGATCATGTGCGGCTGACCATCGATACGCCAGACGGTCCTTATGCGCTGGAAGCCTCGTGGCTGATTGCCGCGGATGGCGCGCGCTCGACCGCACGCGATCTTCTCGGGCTGAGTTTCTCCGGCGTCACCTTCGAGGACAAGTTCCTCATCGCGGATATCAAGATGGCGGCGGATTTCCCGACCGAGCGGCGCTTCTGGTTCGACCCGTCATTTCATGCCGGACAGTCGGCGCTGATGCATCGCCAGCCGGACAATGTCTGGCGCATCGATCTGCAACTCGGGCCCGACGCCGACATCGCCGAGGAGCAGAAGCCGGAGCGTGTCACGCGGCGGCTCAAACAGATGTTGGGTGAGCGTGACTTCTCGCTCGAATGGATTTCGATCTATCGGTTCAACTGCCGAAGGCTGGAGCGCTTCGTGCATGGCCGTGTGGTGTTCGTCGGCGATGCCGCGCACCAGGTGTCGCCGTTCGGCGCGCGCGGCGCCAATTCCGGCATCCAGGACGCGGAGAATCTCGCCTGGAAGCTGGCGGCGGTGATTAAAGGCGAGGCGGGTTCGCCGCTGATCGACAGCTACGAGCGCGAGCGCATCCAGGCGGCGGACGAGAACATCGGCCACTCGACGCGTTCGACCGATTTCATCGCGCCGCATTCCGATGCTGAGAGACGCTTGCGCAACGCCGTGCTGGCTTTGGCACCGAAGGCCGAGTTCGCGCGGCGCATGATCAATTCCGGCCGGCTGTCGGTGGCGACGGTCTACGACACGCCGCTGTCGACGGCGGATGAGGATACGTTCGCGGGCGCGGCGCAGTTGGGTGCGCCGCTGCCCGACGCGCCGGTGCGCACGCGCGATGGACACGACGGCCATCTGACGGAGAGTATCCCGGGTGCGTTCACGCTGCTTTATGTCAAAGACGGCGCGGTGCCGGACGCGCCGCCCGGCATCCGGATAACCTGCATCGGCGAGGACGTGCTCGATACGACGGGCTTGCTCGCGCGGCGGCTCGATGCAACGCCCGGCGCGGCCTATCTGCTGCGACCGGATCAGCATCTGTGCGCGCGCTGGCGAAGCTACGATCGGGATAAGGTTGAGGCGGCGCGGGGCCGGGCTCTCGGGAGGGGCCGATGACCAAGCTCATCACGCAATTGCAGCTCGCCGATGCCGACGCGGCCTACGTTGCGCTGGTCGAGGCGCGCCGCGGCTTGAGCACGGAGGCGGCGGCCGATCTCGATACCAAGCTGGTGCTGCTCCTCGCCAACCATATCGGCGATCTCGACGTGCTCGATGAGGCGATCGTGCTGGCGAAGAGCGCGGGGTAGGGCCGTTTGCATAGAGACGGCCGCTCGTCCCCGCGAAAGCGGGGACCCAGCGCTGGATTCCCGCTTGCGCGGGAATGAGCGGAGCAAGTGGTGAATCGTCTAGTGTCCCGAGTCACAAGTTCGCAGTATTAGAGTCTCGGTAGATTCGCATCGTTGTGCCAGGGATATTTTGGCAACAGCGATGGAGTTTGCGATGGCTGGTCGGCGGTTGGCGCCACTGACGCTGAGCGATGAGGAACGGTCGGAACTGAAGTCGTTGGCGAGCCGCCGCAAGACGGCTCAGGCGCTGGCACTGAGGGCTCGGATCGTGTTGGCCTGCGCGGAAGGCAAACAGAACAAGGACGTGGCCGGTCGGCTGGGCGTGGACAGCGCGACGGTCGGCAAATGGCGCCGGCGATTTGTCCAGCATCGCGTGGATGGTCTGCG
>DASXOK010000638.1:0-1609 GCA_036494425.1 Pseudolabrys sp. | reverse complement strand
CTATGTGCGCGACGACCGGCCGTTCGGCGGCCGCGCCCCGCCGGCCGCGCTTTATTACGCCTCGCGCGATCGCCGGCACGAGCATCCCGTCCAACATCTTCACGCCTTCACCGGCATCCTGCAGGCCGACGCCTACGGCGGCTACAACGACCTGTACCATTCCTCGCGCCCTCAAGGGCCGATCACCTCGGCCCTGTGTTGGGCGCACGCCAGGAGGCAGTTCTTCGAGCTGGCGGACATCGCCGCCAATGCCCGGCGGGGCAGACAAGCGGCGGCGATCTCGCCGATCGCGCTAGAGGCGGTCAGGCGCATCGACGCGCTGTTCGACATCGAACGCGCCATCAACGGCATGAGCGCCGAGGAGCGGCTGCGCGTGCGCCAGGAGCAAAGTGCGCCGCTTCTGACCGCTCTGGAAGTCTGGCTGCGCGACGAGCGATCCCGTCTGTCGCGCTCGGCCTCGGTTGCCGAACCGATTGACTACATGCTCAAGCGCTGGGACCGGTTCGCCCGCTTCCGCGACGACGGCAGGGTCTGCCTCACGAACAATGCAGCGGAACGCGCTCTTCGCGGATTTGCATTGGGAAGAAAATCTTGGCTCTTCGCCGGCTCCGAACGCGGTGCCGACCGGGCAGCGGCGATGACGACGCTGATCATGACGGCAAAGCTCAATGACGTCGATCCGCTGGCCTGGCTCGCCGACGTACTCTCCCGCATCGCCGAGCATCCAGTCCAACGGCTCGACGAACTGCTGCCCTGGAACTGGCGGAAGACAACCGATCCCAAAAAGGTCGCAGCTTGACAGCGAAAGGTCGAGCCGCGGGCTTATCGGGTCCTGAAAAGGCCGTCATCACGGTCACATGTCAGCGGTTTATCGACGAGGTGTTGAAGCCGAGATTCTTGCCGACAATCCGCCCCACTCGGTTCAACTACCCAATCGATATCCTCGGCAAATGGCATGGAAGCCGCTATCGGTTCGTCCAGCGTTATCGATCCGGTCAGCCAGAGAACCTAGGCGAAGAATTCGACGCGCCGTTCACTCGCTTGGACTGGATTAGCCGCGACCGCTTCGATCTCCAATGGCATCGACATACGGGAGCTTGGTTCTGCCTCCATCGCGGCCTGTCGCTGGTCGAGGCATTAAAGACCATCGAAACTGACGGGCTATTGCATCCTCTATAGCAAGTCGGCTTTCGTAATGGCTTCGGACCGGCGGTTCTCCCAAGGCATCGTCCCCGCGGCGCTCACCGGATGCTTACGCAAAACTTGGTCTACTCGCGAGAGAAAGTGGGGAGGGTTGCGCCGCGGCACGACGCCATGGCCTGTCGCCGCAACAGCTGCTCGGGTGACGCCGAGAAGGTAAGCGCGCTACAGCGGGCACACCGCGGTCACGCGGTATGTTTGCGGCTCGGGCGCGGTTGAAGCGCGGTGCCTTCGTACAGATCGGCGACCGCGCAGGTCAGCCCGAGTCCGGGAAGTCGCAAAGTGTCCGCTGGGCCAAGCTTTTGTGACGTCCAGCCTTTGTCCGCCTTCACGTCGGCACGAACTTCCATCCTGTCCTGCTCGATGATCAGAACCGCTTCGCATACCGGATGAGCGAGGTAGATGTTGC
>DASXOK010000637.1:0-2783 GCA_036494425.1 Pseudolabrys sp. | reverse complement strand
TCATCCTGCTTGATGCGCGGCGCCTTGCCGGCCTTCACCAGATCGACCGACTCCAGCATCGCCTCGACGCCCATCGGGAACAGGCGGTCGAAATAGACGGTGCCGAGCGTGTCGGTGCCGGAGATCGGCGTCGTCTTCTGGATGAGCACGTCGCCGGTATCGAGCCCGTTGTCGGGCCAGAAGATAGACAGGCCGGTTTCCTTCTCGCCCTTGATGATCGGCCAGTTGATCGCCGAGGCGCCGCGATAGGCCGGCAGCAACGACGGATGATACTGGATCGAGCCGTGCGTCGGGATGTTGAGGAACTCTTCCGGCACGAACAAAGTGACAAAGGCCATGACCTGAAGGTCCGGCTTCATCGCCTTGAACTCTTCCCAGACCTTCGGGTCCTTATAGGACGACGGCTGATGCACCGGAAGACCGGCGGCGAGCGCCGCTTCCTTCAGCGGATCGGCTTTGGCGCCTTCCTTTTCTGGCGCGACGTAGACCGCGATCACATTGTCACCGCGCTTGAGCAGCGCTTCCAAAACGGCCTTGCCGAACGCCTGCTGGCCATGAACGACGATACGCATCTCTAAATCTCCCCAAACTTTCTTACTTGTCCCGGGCGCTGCGCAACGCGAAGCGATGCGCTGCAGACCCGAGACCATTCCAAGCTCAGAACGCGCGACGGTCCCGGATCAGCGGTGCAGCATCATCAGGCCGCCCGCGGCGGCCGTCTTGACGCCGACGCATTCGCATCGGCTATGGCGCTGCACCGCGTCCGGAACA
This sequence comes from Pseudolabrys sp., assembly GCA_036494425.1. Taxonomy (GTDB): domain Bacteria; phylum Pseudomonadota; class Alphaproteobacteria; order Rhizobiales; family Xanthobacteraceae; genus Pseudolabrys. The sequence goes on along the minus strand of DASXOK010000637.1, from coordinate 2,012 downwards.
AGAAAGATTACGCGGCCTTCTCTTCCTTCTTCGGCGCGGACAGTGCGCCGGAGTTCTTGATCTCGGCAATATCCATTGCCGAGAACTTCAACACATCCTTCAAGATCTCGTCGGTGTGCTCGCCCAACAGCGGCGAACGCGTCACCTCGGAGATCGAGTCCGACAGCTTGATCGGGTTGCCCACGGTCAGATACTTGCCGCGCGCGGGATGATCGACCTCGACCACCGTGCCGGTCTTGCGCAGCGACTCGTCCTCGGCGATTTCCTTCATCGACAGGATCGGCCCGCAGGGAATGTCGTACTTGTTGAGGATGTCCATGGCCTCGAACTTGGTCTTGCTCATGGTCCATTCCTCGATGCGCGCGAAGATGGCCTTCAGCTTCGGCAGCCGTGCCGGCGGCGTGGCGTATTCCGGATCGGTCTTCCAAGTCGGCTCGCCGATCACGTCGCAGATCGCGCCCCACACCGGCGCCTGGGTGATGAAGTAGATGTAGGCGTTCGGATCGGTCTCCCAGCCTTTGCACTTCAAAATCCAGCCGGGCTGGCCGCCGCCGGAGTCGTTGCCCGCGCGCGGTGTCGCCTCGCCGAATTCGACGCCCTCGCCGTACTGGCTGTATTCCTTGAGCGGGCCGGCCTTGAGGCGCTGCTGGTCGCGCAGCTTGACGCGGCAGAGGTTGAGCACGCCGTCCTGCATGGCGGCGAGCACCTTCTGGCCTCGGCCGGTGCGTGTGCGCTGATAGAGCGCCGAGACGATGCCGAGCGCCAGATGCAGGCCAGTGCCTGAGTCGCCGATTTGCGCGCCGGTGACGAGCGGCGGACCGTCGCGGAAGCCGGTGGTGGAGGCCGAGCCGCCGGTGCACTGCGCGACGTTCTCGTAGACCTTGCAGTCCTCGTACGGGCCCGGGCCGAAGCCCTTCACGGACGCGACGATCATGCGCGGGTTGAGCTTGTTGATGTGCTCCCAGGTCAGGCCCATGCGGTCGAGCGCGCCGGGCGCGAAGTTCTCCACCAGCACGTCGCAGGTCTTGATCAGCTCGTCGAGCACGCGCTTGCCCTGCGGATGCTTGCTATCGATCGTGATCGAGCGCTTGTTGTGATTGAGCATCGTGAAATAGAGCGAGTCAGCGCCCTTCACGTCGATGAGCTGCGTGCGCGTGATGTCGCCGACGCCCGGACGCTCGACCTTGATCACGTCGGCACCGAACCAGGCGAGAAGCTGGGTGCAGGTCGGACCCGACTGCACGTGCGTGAAGTCGAGGATGCGCACGCCGCTGAGCGCCTTGCCGTCCGCACCGTAGGGCTTGTTCGACGGCTTCGGCAGGCCGTGGCCGTTGGTCTTGGCGCCATTCGCCTTTTTCGCCGCCTTTGCGACGAGATTCACCACCTTGCGCGCGGGCTTCTTCGCCGCAGGTTTGGATTTCTTCGCAGTCTTTTTGGCCTTGGCCATCTTGGGTTCTCCACTATGTCGGTCTCGTGTCCCGGGCGCAGCGCAGTACGTAGCGAAGCGGAGCAGTGCGCTGCGGAACCGGGACCGGGCTAAGTCATTTCCTGTGTGCGATCCCGGATCAGCGGTGCACCACTTCGTGGCGCACCGCGTCCGGGATGACGCTGCACGTCACTTCTTCTTCAGCTTGCTCTGCGGATTGAGGTTGCCGATGCGGCCGCTCTCGCTGCCTGCCGCCGGGTCGATCACCGCGTTGATGAGCGTCGGCTGCCGCGAGTCCATGGCGGCGTTGACGGCCCGCTTGAGCTCGTCCGGCGAGGTTGCATTTACACCGACGCCGCCGAAGGCCTCGATCATCTTGTCGTAGCGCGAGCCCTTGACGAAGACCGTCGTCGCCGGATCGGCCCCCGCGGTGTTGACGTCGGTCCCGCGGTAGATGCCGTCATTGTTGAAGATGACGACGCAGACCGGCAGCTTGTAGCGGCAGATCGTCTCGATCTCCATGCCGGAGAAGCCGAAGGCCGAGTCGCCTTCGACCGCCAGCACCGGCTTGCCGGTCTCGATGGCC
>DASXOK010000636.1:0-5222 GCA_036494425.1 Pseudolabrys sp. | reverse complement strand
GCCGGCAGATGTTTGTAAGCCTTCAAGCGCCGGAATCCCTTTGCGGCTTCTTGCATAGCTGCCGCCGTCCACCGCAGTGCCATCGAGGCCGATCGCCATCGCTTCACGTTGCGGCAGACGCGGCGCACGGTGCCCATCACGTTCTCAACGATGTTGGTACAGGCGAGCGATCGGCGCAGGTCAGCGGGAAGCCGAAGCCGGCTGACGGTGAGGATCTCGTCGATCCCCTCCAGGATGCTCGCCGACACACCGGGCGCATCATGCTCCAATCGTCGGGCGAGGTTTCTGATGAGCTTCTCGGCCTTGTCGGCATCGTCGAGTTCCCAGGCATGGCGCAGTGCGCGGCGGACCGAGGCGTGCAACGGCTTTGGCAGCCGCTCCATGATGTTGCGCGCCTTGTGAATCTGGCAGCGCTGGATCGCCGCGTTGTGCCCGAAGCTCCGCCGGATTGCCTTGGTGAGCGCCTTCGCCCCATCGATGATGAACAGGCGCGGCACCTTTGGATCGAGCCCGCGTTCGACGAGATTGTCGATCAGGGCTTGGACGACGGCGGCATTCTCAGTCGCTCCCTCGATGATCCCGAGCGGATGCTTCACGCCCTCGCCGTCGACGCCGATCGCCGCCACGAGCACGAGGTCGCCGGTCATGTGGATGCCGTCGATCTGGACCACCAGGAGGTCCAGTTTGGACAGGTCCGAGCCCATCCATTGCTTCATGCGCTCGGCTGACAGAGCCACAAAACGGCGTGAGGCCGCCGACTTCGACACGCCAGAGCCCGAAGGCGCCGGGACATCGCCCTCGGGCAGCCGGACGGCGCGGCCGAACCTCCGCGTCGAGACGTTGATCAGCATCAGGTTCATCGCCCACTTGCCGAGCCAGTCCTCGGCCACCGCCTGATCCCAACTCGCCAACGACAGTTCCTTGCCATCGCGGCCACGAACTCGCGGCCGGTCGATCGCCACCTTGCCGCCGTGAAAACCGATCTTGCCCGTCGTGTGGCCCCAGCGATGGCCGCGGCGGCCTTGCCCGCGCGCGTGGCGAGGCCCGCAGGCTGCCGCCGCATCGCTCTCCATCATCGTACCGAGCGTCTCGATACCGGCAGTAAGGCAGAACCGGTCGAATGATGCCGACACCTCTTCCCAGGCTTTACCCACAGCCACAGGCGGCAATGCAGTCGCAATCGTGCTAATTCTCTTCATGGCGTTGCTTTCCTTTCGTGGATTCGACACCCCGAGCCTACCGGCTCAAGGCGAGCAACGCCGCTCCTCCTATTTCAACATTGATCGGGACATTCCCCAAAGCGTGCCTCCGGGTACGATAGTCCGCGAGAGGCCTTCGGAAACTGCCACATTAATCTTTATTTCGATTTCTATATCTATTTGCGGCCCTTTAGTAGATGATTATAAACTAATGGGGGGGGGCGTAGCATGTATCGCGATTCCGCCGCGCAGACCGGACCTGACAAATCGGTTCGGGGAACCTACCGTGTCGGGCGGTTCTTAATCACACGCACGAAAAGCCGCTGGCACATTTGTGTGGGGCATTCTGTCCCGCATCAACATTTTTCTACGCTGGGCGGAGCCATAGCTTGGTGTCGTCAGCAGTCGGTGAAGCCATAAAGGCAACTGTGCCAGGGATCGGATCGAAACAAAGACCCGACGCAGTGGCGCAAGCCGCGTGGCGTTCGTCTGACGCCGACATCCCGGTACATACGGGACAAGCTGTTTTCACAATGACCTGAGCGCAGGCAACGACCTTCGGCGGCACGCGTCCTTTGATCTAGATCAATGCCGAGATTGGCAGGCCGGGCGACTCAGAACGGTCGATCCGGAAGATGCCGTACCAAAGGACGAAACAGATGAGACGGAGCCTGATCAGTGCAGCGTTGGCGATCTCGCTTCCGCCGGTCGCCGCGAATGCGCAACTCACCATCAACATGAACATGATCAAGTGCGATCAGTATCTCGCGATGTCGCCTGACATGTCCCGCGATTTCTCGGCGTGGATGAGCGGGTGGTTCAGCTATCAGACGCGCCGGACTTTCGTCGATCTGGCATTGCACCAGAAGAATATCGCCAACGTGAAGGCGTGGTGCCAGTACCATCCGCAGGAAAGCGTGATGACCGGTTTGCAGAACGCTATCGGGCCGCAGTGAGTGTCTGAAAAGATCGGAGAACAGTCATGAGATGGATCGTTTCGTTCTTTGCAGCCGCGATGCTGGCGACGGTGTCGCTACCGAGTGCGGCTCAGGTCAATCTAAGCATGAACCGCATGACCTGCGGGACTTGGCTCAACTACAGCCCCGAACAGCAGTCCTTCGTGCGATTCTGGATGAGCGGCTATTACAACGCGGCGGCCAACAACAACGTGCTTGACTACGACCGCATGCGAAAGAACTCCGCCAAGGTCGCGGCCTACTGCAAGCGGAACAAGTCTGACACGCTGCCGACCGCGATCAAGAAGACCATCAGCTAGGCTGGCAGACGCGCTCCCTTGTGGCGGAACCGGCGGCTGCACCGCCGGTCCGGATCGCCGCAGGTCCCTTCGAGATCGCCGGTATCCCAGCGGCCGCCGTCAAGAACGCTGCTTTCGTCTGGCTGGCCTTGTCGGGCTTCGCCTTCCGACGCAGCAGCGCCTTGCGGTTGAGCGCCGCCATCCCATGCCATCCCTCCGCCGCCAGAGAGCTCGATTAGACCGCAGATTAAGAACGAACGGCTCCGCCTCTTGCTGCTATCGAAACCCCGTGCGCCCGTGGCCCTGGCGAAAGGAGCCCTCACTCGTTCCGTACAAGCCAATGCATAGTATCGCAACTCACGCAGCGCATGATGTCGTAGCCAGGATCGTCGGTCCGCTTGGGGATCGATGTCACGCGCTCTAGGACGCCGCCGCACCTAGGGCAATTCGGTCGCTCAACTTCATCGCGCGGCGGCTCCGAGCCCTCAGGCATAACTTCCTCCCGCGCTCGCGACTGAGCACAGGAGTAAGTCCTCACGCTAGGATACGATCCCATGTCGGATACCTGACTGAGCCCGCTCCAACGTAAAGCGCGGCGTTTGCGTTTGATCGCCGTAAAGGCTTTCGGACGACATAAGAAAACCCCGCACTCGGCGGGGCTGAGTATTCCGAGTCTGATGCTGTTGTTATTTCACCTTGATGTTTTCGGCTGATTCCTTACCCTTATTGGATACAATTTCATATTCGATTACAGCGCCCTCATTGAGCGTGCTCAAGCCAGCGCGCTCAACAGCGGATATATGCACGAACACATCTTTGCCGCCGCCTTGAGGCTGAACGAAGCCATATCCCTTAGTAGGATTGAACCATTTCACGGTGCCAGTCGCCACTATCACGCTCCACTGTCCAGGCTGATGATCGACCATCTTACGATGGAGCGCAGGGCTCGGATACGGCCGTAACGAAGAAAAGAACCGCCGAAACGGCGGTATCCTGTTAGGCAACGTGTTCAATTGCTCCGTTGCGGCCAGTTCGTGTTGTCGTCAGCGTTACTTTCGCGAACAGTTGGCTCGTAGCTCAGCTATCAACCCCACGCCGATAGACGACGCGATAGCCATCCGCGTATCGGTTAAATGACGCGTCTCTTCCGGCGGTAAGAAATGAGATCAATGGGCCGCGATGAGCACGCGCGCGATGCCATGAGCGCCGCCATCCCATGCCGCCCTCCCGCCGCCGGACTCTCGATTAGACCGCCAATGCCACCCGGCTCAGCGCGGACATGACCAATCCGACGAACATGATCCGAAGCGGCTTGAGCTATGGGTGTTTGATCGCTGCGCGTAGCCCTGCCGATATCGTGAGGCCCAGGATCACCAAAAGAATAGCGGCCGGTTGGCGCTCACTTATTGCTGTTCCATATGTCCGTCGTGACTTTCCACTCGTCGCCGATCTTCTGCCAGATCGCGACGTACTTCCCACCGATGTCCTGCGGCTGCGAGCCCTTGGTCTTGCCACTGAACGCGCCGATCTCGCGCGCCACCGAGTTGCCAAGCGGGGTCAACTCCAAGGTCGTAAGGTTGACATCACCAAGGGCTTCGCCCGCCTTGGCCCAAAATGATTGGATACTTCCGCGCCCTTTGACGATCTCAGCGCCGGGCGGAAGGACATATGCATCTTCGGTGTACAGTCCGGCAGCCGATGCGAAGTCTCCGCTGTTGAAGGCGGCGGTGAAGCCCGCATTCATCTTCTCGATGGTGACCTTGTCCTGCGCCAGCACTGGCGTGGCCAGCACAAGCCACGCAACCGGAAGCCAGCGGATCATTCTCATGCTCATCGTGTCCTCCTACACGTCGGGAGCGCGTCGCGCCGCGTAAGCAGGGCAATGTCCGTGGCGTTAACGCCTCGCGCGCGGGTACGATGCTAAATACTGCCGCCATATTCTTCACGCAGTAAATAACTCCAAGTCGGTAGTGCTCGAATACAGGTAGTGACGTACTCTTGCGAAGTGTTTGGATTTGGGAATGATGAGAATACCGGGAGGCGTGACGGCCAACGCTATCCACACTACCAATCAGCAATGGCATTGGCGAGATGTCCGCCGGGGTGAAAGAAACAAAGCGAAGTTTGGGATACTTACGCCGTCACGTCCACGTACTCGGGCCGTTCAATCTCAGTGGTCTGATCGGTCGAGTAGCTGGTGCGCGGATTGACCCACGGCGCTCTAATCCTCTCGGATTCGGCGTTCTCAACAGCAACGTCATGGGCGGTGCCTCTATCTTCCGCGCACACGATAATCGTCCGACGATCAGTCACCGTGCGCGTGACTTCAACGGCATAGTAACGCTTCATTGGTCGCCCTCCGCTCTTGAGATGGCGCGACATCGCCGGGGAACTGAACACTAGGAGCATGCGGACACCAAGCGTGCCGCAAACTAAGATGGCTGCCGGTGGAAGTGACGCCGGGGCTGCTTATTGTTGTTACCGTTAGTTCCAACTACTGCATCCAGTGCGGTCTGCAAAGGAGGAACGGCTCCATCTTTAATGCGTTTCACTTCGACTAGAGACACTTAAGGAGGCTCCCATGAGGAAAGTTGCTCTAGGACTGCTGGCGGCAACTGGCGTGGCCTTTGAACCTCCTCCGAATGAGTGGACACCTGTAGTAGGCTCGAAGAGCCAGGAGGTGTCGGATGGAAGGACGTCGACGACGGTCGTTCACGCAGGAGTACAAGCGGCAGGCTGTTGAGCTCGTGGCGTCGAGCGGGCGCACG
>DASXOK010000635.1:0-3693 GCA_036494425.1 Pseudolabrys sp. | reverse complement strand
TGCCTCCAGGGAACTGGCCGCTTTTGTGAACGTTTTCGGATGCCGGCTGCGCACGAGCGATGCCGCGAACTCCGGCGGCCGAAAACGTCCAAAGGACGAAATCGCGGGAAGAGGTACGTGAAGGTGCGGCGCGCGCTGCCGGGAATTGAACGCCGGACATAATTTCGAGGCCGGGTGATTTTCGATGGCTGTCGGCCTCGAACGCGAGCACAACTTGAACGTGATAGCACGTATGTTGCTCAATGGGGAAAATGACTTTTTCGCCGCGAGCGATTCAAAAGACTTACGCCTTGCAAAAAGAGCACGCTCGACAACTTCCGCGTTATGAGCCTCACGACGACCTTTGAGGCCTCTTAGCCGGCCTGATCACGATGTCTGCGTCACTTCCCTTTCTGAAAAACGGACATGAACAGCACGCCTGAACCACAGAGAATCTTTTTTGCCGGCCCCCAAGTGTCGCGCACGCAAACATTTCCAATTGTCTTGCAGAAGCGCCGGAATAGTCTCAAGTTTGTCTTTAGGGATTTCCGTTTGATCCCGGCTCAGTGCGACAGGTTGACTCTCAGATTCGGCAGATCTCCATCGCCCGATTTTGGAGTACGACATGACCACATTCACGCAATCGCAAAAGGTACTCATATCCGCGGGAGCGGCGGTATTCGGCGGCGCTGCACTGGCGACGCTCGTGGCTGGGAACATGGTTACGATCGTGCGAGCGGAGGCAACCGCCGAGGAGATATCGCTGCCGTTCTACGGCGCCGTCTGCCACACGCAGGCGGCTAACGCCTTACCGAAGATGATGTTTCGCCTGACGCAGACCGAAGTGCCACGCGGCGAGATGAGCGCAGCCAATTCCGCCCCGGCATTTGCCGAAACCGAGCCGCCGCTGTGGCCCGGCCTCGGCCCGATCACTTACAAGATCACGACCGCGAACGAGCGCGCACAGGCTTATTTCGATCAGGGTTTGCGTCTCGCCTACGCGTTCAATCACGCCGAGGCGCAGCGCGCGTTCCGCATGGCGCAGAAGCTCGATCCCGACTGCGCCATGTGCTTCTGGGGCGAAGCGCTGGTCCTCGGTCCCAACATCAATCTTCCGATGCAGGAGGATGCGGGGGCGCCCGCCTACGCTGCCGCGCAGAAGGCGAAGGCGCTTGCCGGGAACGCGAGCCCACGCGAGCAGGCGCTGATCGGCGCTCTCGCGGCGCGCTACGGTAGCGATCCGAAGGGCGTCCGCGCGCCATTGGATGCAGCTTACGCGGCCGAAATGGCGAAGGTTGCGACGCAGTTTCCCGACGACGACGAGATTGCCACGCTGTATGCCGAGGCGGTCATGGATCTCAGCCCCTGGGACTACTGGAAGCCGGGCGGCCGCGAACCCAACCCACAGAGCGTGCCAGTCGTGCCGACGCTCGAGCGCGTGCTGGCGCGGAATTCGAATCATCCCGGTGCAATTCACTTCTACATCCATGCCGTCGAAGCGTCTGACCGGCCCAAGCGCGCCGAGCCCTATGCCGACCGATTGCGCGGTGCAATCCCCAGTGCCGGTCATCTCGTTCACATGCCGAGCCACATCTATTATCGGGTCGGCCGCTATCTCGACGCGCTGGAAGACAACAAGGTTGCGGTCAAGGTCGATGAAAAATACCTGGCCGACACCAACGCCCCGATGGGCGTCTATCGGCTCGGCTACTATCCGCACAACGTGCACTTCGCGATCGCTTCAGCGCAGATGGCTGGCGACGGCCAGACCGTGATCGCCGGGGCGGAGAAGCTGCGCGAGCTCATTCCCGACGAAGTTGCCCGTGGTATTGCGATGGTACAGCCGGTCAAGGCGGCGCCTTATTTCGCGCACGCGCAGTTTAGCACGCCCGAGACCATCCTGGCACTGCCCGATCCCGGCGACGCCATCCCTTACGTCAAGGCGATGTGGCTCTACGGGCGCGGCGTGGGGCTGGCGGCGCTCCGTGACTTCGCGGGCGCTACGGCAGCGGCCGATGCAATCGAGACGCTGGAGCGCACCGCGGACTTCAAGTTGCTGAAGGAATCAAACATTCCGGCACGGGAGGTGCTTCGCATAGCGCGAACACTGATCCTGGCGCGCGTGGCACAGGCCAATGGCGACACGCGCACCGCTATCGTGCGGTTCGAGCGGGCAGCTGCGTTGCAGGACGCGCTGCCCTACAGCGAGCCGCCATATTGGTACTACCCGATACGGCAGTCTCTTGCCGCTGCGCTGCTGCAGGCTGGCCGCTACGCTGAGGCGGAGCGACAGTTCCAGCGTGCTCTCAGCCGAGCCCCATCCAATGGCTGGTCGTACTACGGACTGGTGGAACTGTATAAGCGACGCGGCGACACCACGTCGGCGCGCAAAGCCGAAGCCGACCTTTCCAGAACGTGGATCGGCGATCGCGGGCTTTTGCAGATTTCCAATCTCTGAAGCTCGCGCGGGCTGCGCCAGGGGCAAGCAGCCACCACCTACTCCGCTGCCACCTGCGTCTGCACCGGCGCCAGCGCCAGCACCTGATGGATCTGCGCCACCACGGCGGCGCCCTCGCCGATCCCGGCGCCGACGCGCTTGGTCGAGCCCGCGCGCACATCGCCGATGGCGAAGACGCCGGGCATGCTGGTCTCGAGCGGCATCGGTTTGCGGCTCATGCCGGAGGCTGCGAAACTTTCCCCCGTCAGCACAAAGCCCTTGTCGTCGAGATCGACGCAGTTCTCCAGCCAGTTCGTGTTCGGATCGGCACCGATGAAGAGAAAAAGATGGCGCAAGTTCATCGTGCGCGTTGCGCCGCTCGCGCGCTCGCGCAGCGTCGCGGCAGCGAGCCCGCCGGCGGCGTGGCCTTCAAGCGCGACGACCTCGGTGCCGGTGTTCAGCGCGACATTGGGCAGCGCATTGATGCGGTCGATCAGATAGCGCGACATGCTGGCCTCGAGGCCCCTGCCGCGCACGACCAGTGTCAAGTGCTTCACCTTGGGCGCGAGATAGACCACCGCCTGTCCCGCCGAATTGCCGCCGCCGATGAGAGCGACGTTCTCGCCTTCGCACAGCTTGGCCTCGATCGGCGAAGCCCAATAGGAGACGCCGTTGCTGTCGAAATCCGACAGGTTCGGAATGTCCGGCCGGCGATAGCGCGCGCCCGAGGCGATTACCACCGTGCGCGCACGCACCGTGCAGCCGGTGGAGATATCGAGACGGAAGAGATCGCCGGCGCAGCGGTCCGGCCCGCCGCAATCGAGGCGCGTGACTTCAAGCGGAATGGCGATCTCGGCGCCGAACTTCTGCGCCTGCGTGAAGGCGCGGCCGGCCAACGCCTGTCCTGAAATACCGGTGGGAAAGCCGAGATAGTTCTCGATGCGCGCCGACGCGCCCGCCTGCCCGCCATAGGCACGCTGATCGAGCACGATGACCGACAGACCCTCCGACGCCGCATAGACCGCGGCGGCGAGACCGGCGGGACCTCCGCCGACCACCGCCACGTCGTAGACCGTATTCGGATCGAGCACCGGCGTGATGCCGAGGCACATGCCGGCCTGAGCGTTGGTCGGCCGTTTCAGGACATCGCCGTTCGGGCATACCAAAAGCGGAAGTTCTGCCGGCTGGATACCGAGGCGTTCGATGAGCGCACGCGCCTCCCCGTCAAATGCGGCGTCCATCACCGTGCAGGGGTAGCCGTTGCGCGCCAGGAACCC
>DASXOK010000634.1:0-2534 GCA_036494425.1 Pseudolabrys sp. | reverse complement strand
GGTGCCGAAGGAGAAGAACTCCGCCGTCTCCGCTATCTCGCCGGCCATAAGCGAGGCGCGCGGCAGTTCGATCATGGTGCCGACCTGATAGTCGAGCGTGGCGCCCTGCTCGCGCGCGACGGCTTCCGCCATCGCATCGATACGCGCCTTCACCAAATCGAGCTCGGCCTTGGTGGCGATCAGCGGCACCATCACTTCCGGCACCACCGCTTCACCGGTGCGGCGGGCGGCTTCCACCGCCGCCTCGAAGATCGCGCGCGCCTGCATCTCTGCGATCTCCGGATAGGCGATCGCGATGCGGCAGCCGCGGAAGCCGAGCATCGGATTGAACTCGGCAAGCTCCCTTGCGCGGTCGGCGAGCTTCTTTGGATCGGCGCCCATCGCGGCGGCGACCTCGTTGATCTCCTCCTCGCCGTGCGGCAGGAACTCGTGCAGCGGCGGATCGAGCAGGCGGATGGTCACCGGCTTGCCGCGCATGATCTCGAACAGCTCGACGAAGTCGGCCCGCTGCATCGGCAAAATCTTGGAGATGGCCGCGCGCCGCGACTTCTCGTCGTCGGCGAGGATCATCTCGCGCACCGCCTGGATGCGATCCTCCTCGAAGAACATATGCTCTGTGCGGCAGAGGCCGATGCCCTCGGCGCCGAAACGCACGGCGGCCTTGGCGTCGGCCGGCGTGTCGGCATTAGCGCGCACGCCGAGCTTGCGTACCTTGTCGGCCCAGCCGATCAACGTGGAGAACTCGCCGGAGAGCTGCGGCTCGACCATCTCGACCTTGCCGGCGAGCACCTGGCCGGTCGAGCCGTCGACGGTGATGAAGTCACCCTTCTTGAAGGTCTGGTTGCCGGCGATCATCGTGCCGGCATTGTAGTCAACGCGCAGCGTGCCGGCGCCGGAGACGCAGGGCTTGCCCATGCCGCGCGCGACCACGGCCGCGTGCGAGGTCATGCCGCCGCGCGTGGTGAGGATGCCTTCGGCCGCGTGCATGCCGTGGATGTCCTCGGGCGATGTCTCGACACGCACCAGCACGACCTTCTTGCCGTCGGCCTTGAGCTGCGCGGCATCATCTGACGAGAACACGATCTCGCCCGAGGCGGCACCGGGCGAGGCCGGCAGGCCGGTGGCGATCACCTTGCGGTGCGCGCGCGGATCGATGGTCGGATGCAGGAGCTGATCGAGGCTCAAGGGATCGACGCGCAGCACCGCCTCGTCCTTGGTGATGAGCCCCTCATTGGCGAGCTCGACGGCGATACGCAGCGAGGCCTTGGCCGTGCGCTTGCCGGAGCGCGTCTGCAGCATCCACAGCTTGCCTTGCTCGACCGTGAACTCGAGGTCCTGCATGTCGCGATAGTGGCGCTCGAGCGTGTTGTAGATGCGCGTGAGCTCGGCATAGGCCTTGGGCAGAGTCTTTTCCATCGAGGGCTTGTCGGAGCCGGACTCGGCGCGCGCGGCTTCGCTGATCTCCTGCGGCGTGCGGATGCCGGCGACGACGTCCTCGCCCTGCGCGTTGATGAGGAATTCGCCGTAGAGCTTCTTCTCGCCGGTGGACGGATTGCGCGTGAAGGCGACGCCGGTGGCCGACGTCTCGCCCATGTTGCCAAACACCATCGCCTGCACGTTCACCGCCGTGCCCCAGCTTTCCGGAATGCTATGCAGGCGGCGATAGGTGATGGCGCGCTGGTTCATCCACGAACTGAACACGGCGCCTATGGCGCCCCAGAGCTGCTCGTGCGGGTCCTGCGGGAAGTCGTGGCCCAGCTCGTCCTTGACGCGCTTCTTGTAGCGCACGGTGAGTTCGGCCCAGTCGTCGGCGGTCAGATCGGTGTCGAGCGAATAGCCTTGACGCTCCTTGTGGTGGTCGAGCAGTTCCTCGAAATGCTCGTGGCCGACGCCGAGCACCACGTCTGAATACATGGTGATGAAGCGGCGATAGCTGTCATAGGCGAAGCGCCGGTCGCCGGACTTCTTCGCCACCGCCTCGACGGTTTCGTCGTTGAGGCCGAGATTGAGCACCGTATCCATCATGCCCGGCATCGAGGCGCGCGCGCCGGAGCGCACCGAGACCAGCAGCGGGTTGTCCTTGTCGCCGAAGGTCTTGCCGGTGATCTTGCCGACCGCGGCCAGCGCCTTCTCGACCTGCGCCTCGAGCTCCTTCGGATACTGCTTGTCGTGCGCGTAGTAGTATGTGCACACGTCGGTGGTGATGGTGAAGCCGGGCGGCACCGGCAGGCCGAGATTGGCCATCTCCGCAAGGCCGGCGCCCTTGCCGCCGAGCAAATTGCGCATATTGGGTTTGCCCTCGGCCTTGCCGCTGCCAAAGCTGTAGACCCATTTGCCCTTTTCGGGCGCCGAAGCCGCGCGCGCTGGCGCCTTCGGCTTGGCCTTGGTCGCGACCTTCGTCACGGGCTTGGCTGTGGGCTTCGACGCCTTGCGGGCAGCCGGTTTCTTCACTTTTGCAGTCACGCGCGAGGGTTTGCGTTTGGCCATGGCTCGGGTGTGGTGGGGTGAACGGGACAATCCTCGAAGGGAAGCAC
>DASXOK010000633.1:0-9827 GCA_036494425.1 Pseudolabrys sp. | reverse complement strand
CACGCAATCGAAGGCGTCGTCGCGCAGCACGAATTGCTCCGGCCTGTGCGGGCCGCCGATCAGCGTGTATTCGCGGTAACGTGTGCCGCGCAGAGCACCTGAAATGTGATCGATCCGCGCTGAAACGGTCTGGAAATGCTGCGCTTCCGCGATCAGGCGTGCGATGCGCGTTTCACCCGCCTTGCTCGGCCCCGCCGCCGCCAAAACCGCGCCGCCGGCGATCAGGCGCAACAGTTCCCGACGATGGAGGCTCGAATCGAATGTCATAAAGCCGATCCTATCACTCCCGTACGACCACCAGCCGGTCGGTGCCGGATTCCGCGGCCCATAATTCGCCCTTGCGGCCGAGCAGCTGCCGCACGTCGGCGCGTTTCCGGTTGCTCGGAAAACTCTCAAACTTTTCGGTCACCGGGTCGAAACGCACGATGGCGTTGTTGGTCCAATCGCTCAGCCACACTTTGTCTTTGTCGTCGACGAAAACCGCGTAGCAGCCTTCCTTGCTGTCCGGCAGGCTCCACACTTTCCACGCCTTGGCGGCGGGGTCGAAGCGGCCGACTTCGCCGGTATTCCAGAAGCTCACCCACAGCAGGCCTTTGGAATCCGACCAGATGCGGCGCGGGCCGACCCCCGGCTTCGGCGGCGGCACCATCAGTGCGTCGCCGCTGACGGTATCGATCTTGACGATGTGATCGCCGGCAAGCGAGGCGTACCAGACGTCGCCGTTCGGCGTCGTCGTAATGCCGTAGGGCCCGACGCCCTTCGGCGCCTTCCAGGCGTCGACCTTGCCGCTCGCCGGATCGACGCGGCCATAGACGCCGTTCTGCCCGGTGAACCAAAGAATACCTTTGCGGTCGAAGGTCGCCGTGTTGAGGTTGGCGTTGGGGAATTCTTTCGGCAGCGGAAACAGCTTCACGGCCTTCGTCGCGGGATCGACACGCACGATCGCGTTCTGCCCGCCTTCGGTCACCCAGGCCGCGAGATCGGGGCCTATGATGACGCCATGCGGCGCGGCCTCCGCGCCCAAGCCGATCTGCGTCGTCTTTCCTGTCTTCGGATCGAGGCTGCCGAGCGCGCCTTGCGACTGCGCCGTGTACCAGACGGTGCCGTCCGGTGCCGGTGCGACATCGTGGGGATGTGCGCCGCGCGGCACTGCGTAGTAGGAAACCTGGGCGGCCCGCGCCTGCTCACCCGCAAGCACGCTGACCGCGATCATCGCGATCACGAAGCGGATCATCTCGCCCTCCAGCCGTCACTCCGCTGCGTGCCGCCCCGGCACCGTCCAGCGCTCGACCGCCGCGTCGTCTGTCGCCTTGGCTTCGACCCAGGTCTTTTCGCCGGCCTTTTCGACCTGCTTCCAGAACGGCGCGTGCGTCTTCAAATAATCCATCAGGAATTCAGCGGCCGCGAAAGCCGCCTCGCGATGCGACGACGCGGTAATCACCAAAACAATGTCTTCGCCCGGCGTGATGCGGCCGTGGCGATGGATGACGGTGACGCCCAGAAGCGGCCAGCGCCCGATCGCCTCCTGCACGTGCCGTTCGATCTCGGCTTCGGCCATGCCCGGATAATGCTCGAGCGTCAGCGCGGCGATCGGCTCGCCGCCCTCGCCGCCACGGCAGATGCCGGCGAAGGTCACGACCGCGCCGATGTCCCTACGGCCGCGCGTGAGCTTCGCCGCCTCGGCAGAAACGTCGAACGGCTGGCGCTGGATGCGCACGGTGGACGGTATGGTCATGAGATCAATCTAGCGCATTGGGTTCCCGCCGTCATTCCGCAGCGCACGTCGCGGGCGTGCGAACCGGGAATTCTCGGCGGCCATCCGTCCGGTGAGGACTAGCCCCCCGTCATCGGCGGGAAGAAAGCGATCTCGCCGGCGCCTGCAATCGGGGTTTGCGCCTTCACATGGTTGCGATCGATCGCCGCTCGGATCACCGTCGGGTTCTCGAAGGCGTAGGCATATTCCTCGCCGCGCGAGGACAGCCATTGGATGAGTTCGCCGACTGTCGCCACGCCGGCCGGCACCTCGAGATCCTCCTCGGGTCTGCCAATGCGCTCACGCACCCAAGCGAAATAGCGAAGTTTCATGGTCATTCATCAATCATATAGCGCAGACCGGCCCGCATATAGTCGTACCCGGTGTAGAGCGTCAGCAGCGCCGACAGCCACAGCAGCAGAATGCCGACCTGCGTCACCACCGGTACGATCAAATCGGCTGCCTCGCCGGCGATCAGGAAGCCGATAGCAACCATTTGGCCAACCGTTTTCCACTTCGCAAGACGCGTCACCGGCACGCTGACGCGCAATTCGGCGAGATACTCGCGCAGGCCGGACACCAGGATCTCGCGGCAGAGGATCACGACCGCCGCCAGCAGCGTCCAGCCGCGGATGGTCTCGTCGGCCGCCAGCATCAGCAGGCATGAGGACACGAGCAACTTGTCCGCGATCGGGTCGAGCATGCGCCCGAGCGAAGACTGCTGCCCCCAGATGCGCGCGAAGTAGCCATCGAGGAAGTCGGTGACACCGGCGCCGATGAAGATGACGAGTGCCACCCAGCGGAGCCAGAGGGGGCCGTCGAAAATACTCTGCCAGTACAGGAGCGCCACCACCACCGGAACCGCGGCGATGCGAGCATAAGTCAAGATGTTCGGCAGCGCGAGCGGACGCGCCGGCAATCGGGAACTGACCGCATTCATGCTTTTGAAGGAACACCGGGGCGGCGGCAAGGTCAACCGTCCGCCGCCCGCTAATTCACGCTGCTGGTTCGGCGTTTCGCGCAGAGCTAGTCGATCGGCGGCTTGGGCAGCTTGGCGACGCCCTTCTCCATCACGAAACCCTGATCGAGCGAGTACCACTCGCCGGTCACGTCGGCGGCAGGCGCCGGCCCCTCGTGGCGGATATAGTCGCCAATGAGCGCGCGGGTGACCCCGAACTGCACGTCCGTCTCCAGCTTGTCGTCGTCATTGCAATAGATCTGCGAAATGAGCGTCTTGAAGCCTTCCTTGAAGATCAGAAAGTGCAGATGCGCGGGACGGAAGTTGTGCCGCTTGCCCGCACGCAGGAGGTCGCCCACCGGTCCATCGATCGGGATCGGGTAGCCCGCCGGCTTGATGCTGCGGAAGCCGAAATGACCGTTCTCGTCGGTCGTAAACTTGCCGCGCAGGTTCATGTCCGCCTGTTTCGGATCCTGCTGTTCGTAGAAGCCTTCCGTCGAGGAGTGCCAGACGTCCACCTCGGCGCCGGCGATCGGCTTGCCAGCCTGATCCCTGAGCGTGCAGTTGACGAAGATCGCCGGACCCGGCGTCGGCGAGCGGACGATCGAGCCGCCGTTCACGGTGCGCGGCGAGTTCATGCGCCAGAACGGCCCGAGCAGGTTCGCCGTGGTCTCGGTCTGGCCGTTGTTGCCGTTGTTGAGCAGGCACACCAGCGCCGAGAAGCCGAGCGAGCCGGCCATCAGCACGACCTCGTTGTGTGTCGCGTTGCTCAACTGGCCGAGCTTGGCGACGATCTGCGCACCGTTCTGAAACTCTTCTTCAGTCAGATGCACATCGCGCGCGAACGCATGCAGGTGCTTGACCAGCGAGGCGACGATTTCGCGCAGCCGCGCATCCTCGATGTTCTTGTAGGCGTCTACCACAGTCGGCGTGACGTCTTCTTGCCGTTGAATGATCATTGTTGTTCCTCGTGCCTTGCTCGCGACCCGGCCTTCGTCATGGCAATACTTGGCATGACGGGGGGTTGCGCCTACCGCCCCGGTTGTTCGTGGAAGAACTCATATATCTTTCGCGCAGTCTCCGCATTAATTCCAGGCACTTGTGCGAGGTCTGGCAGCGATGCGCGCTCAATAGCTTTCACAGTACCAAAATGGCGCAGCAACGCACGTTTGCGCGTGGGCCCGATCCCCGGGATTTCCTGCAGTCCGGCCTCGCGGATATCCTTCTTGCGACGGGCGCGGTGGGAGCCGATGGCGAAGCGATGCGCCTCGTCGCGCAGCCGCTCGACGAAATACAAAAGCGGGTCGCGCGGCGGCAGCTTGAATGGGCTGCGGCCCGCCATGAAGAAGGTCTCGCGGCCGGCATCGCGATCCTGCCCCTTGGCGATGGCGACCATGGGCACGTCGCTGACGCCGAGCTCGGTGAGCGTATCGGTCGCCGCCTTGAGCTGGCCAAGCCCGCCGTCGATCAGCAGCAGATCGGGCCAAGGGGAGTCGTTGCGGTCGTCTTCATCGCGCTCGTCGATGGGTGTCGCCACCTCTCCCCGTTGGGGAGAGGTCGACGGGCGCAGCGCGTCGGGTGAGGGGGACCCGACCAATTCGATTGCCGCAGGAGCCCCCTCACCCGGCTCGCTTTGCTCGCCAGCCTCTCCCCCCTGGGGAGAGGGTAAAGGCGACACTGTGCCCATCTCCCGCGGGCTCTCCTCCAGCAGCCGCTTGAATCGGCGTTGCAGTACTTCGCGCATCATGCCGTAATCGTCGCCGGGCGTGAGATCCTGCGAGCGGATGTTGAACTTGCGGTACTGGTTCTTACGGAAGCCCTCCGGCCCGGCGACGATCATCGCACCGACCGCATTCGTGCCGGCGATATGGCTGTTGTCGTAGACCTCGATGCGGCGCGGTGGACGGGACAGGCCGAAAGTCTCCGTCATCGCGTTGAGCAGTTTCTGCTGCGACGAGGTATCCGCGAGCTTGCGCCCCAGCGCTTCGCGCGCATTGGCGAGCGCGTGCATCATCAATTCCTTGCGCTCGCCACGCTGCGGCACGCTGATCTCGACCTTGCGCTCGCTCTTGGCGGTGAGCGCCTCGGCCAGCAGTTCGCACTCCTCGAATGTATGCGAAGCCAGGATCAGCCGCGGCGGCGGCTTGTCGTCGTAGAATTGCGCCATGAAGGCGCCGAGCACTTCGTCCGGTCCCAGCGTACGATCGGCCTTCGGGAAATAAGCCCGGTTGCCCCAGTTCTGTCCCGTGCGGAAGAAGAACACCTCGATGCAGGTATAGCCGCCGTCCTGATGCACGGCGAAGACGTCGGCCTCTTCCACGTTGCGCGGATTGATGCCCTGATGCGACTGGATCGCCGACAGCGCCGCGAGGCGGTCGCGGTAGATCGCCGCGTGCTCGAAGTCGAGTGCCCCCGACGCCTTGTCCATCGCCTCGGCCAGTTCCTTCTGCACCGACTGACTGCGGCCGGAGAGGAATTCATTGGCTTCGCGCACCAGGTCGCTGTAGCCGGCGAAATCGATCTCGCCGGTGCAGGGCGCCGAGCAGCGCTTGATCTGATGCAGCAGGCAGGGCCGCGTACGCGCCTCGAAATAAGAGTCCGAGCACGAGCGCAACAGGAACGCGCGCTCCAGCGCATTGATGGTGCGGTTGACCGCACCCGCCGAGGCAAACGGCCCATAATAATGTCCCGGCCGCGTGCGCGCGCCGCGATGCTTGAGGATCTGCGGCGCCCAGTGGTCCGAGGTGATCATGATATAGGGGAACGACTTGTCGTCGCGCAGCAGCACGTTGAAGCGCGGGCGCAGGCGCTTGATGAGGTTCGCTTCGAGGAGCAGCGCCTCGGTCTCGGTCTTGGTGGAGACGAACTCCATCGTCACCGTCGCCGCGATCATGCGCGCGATGCGGGCGTCATACGCGGTCGGCCGCGTATAGTTCGTGACCCGCTTCTTGATGTTCTTGGCTTTGCCGACGTAGAGCACGTCGCCCTTGCCATCGATCATGCGGTAGACGCCGGGCGCCGAGGGCGCGTGCTTGACCGCGCGCACAATGGCGGCACGGCCGGCGGCGAGCGTGCCGGCCGGCGCGTCGGTCAAGTCCAGTTCGGGCAGCGTCTGTTCGTCCTCCTCCTCGCGGAGGTCGGTGTCCTGGTCGATGTCTTTGGGCGTTCCGTTCATCGGATCAAAGATAATATGCGTCGAGGCGCATTCTACTCCGCAAGATCACTGTCCGCGGTGCGCCACGACAGATGCTGGCCGCCGTCCACCGCCAGCGTCACGCCGGTGACGCTGCGCGCCTCCGCTAGGTAGAGAACTGCCGCGGCGATCTCGTCCGGCGCGGGCCCTCGCCCCAAGGGCAGGCTCGCGGCCTGCGCCGCGAAATCCGCCTCCGTCTGGCGCGCGCTCGGCAGCGTCGGGCCCGGCGCCACGCCGTTGACGCGCACGCGCGGCGCCAGCGCCTGCGCCAGTGTGGTCGTGGCCGTGTAGAGCGCGGTCTTGCTCAGGGTGTATGAGAAAAAGCGCGGCGTCGGCTTGAGCACGCGCTGGTCGAGCACATTGACGATCGACGCGCCCTCTCCCGCCTGTGCGGCGAAGGCCTGCGCCAGGAACAGCGGCGCGGCGAGGTTTACGGCCATGGTGTGCTCGAAACGGGCACGGTCAAGCGTGGTGATCTCGTCCTCGGCAAATTCGCTGGCATTGTTCACGAGGAGGGTCAGCCGCCCGAGCGCGGCGCGCGCCGCCGGGACGATGCCGCCCACCGCATGCGTATCGGCGAGGTCGCCGAGCACCACAGCAGCACGCCCACCCGTCTTGACGATTTCCGCCGCCAGTTCCTCGGCGTCGCCGCGCGAGCGGTTCGCGTGCAACGCCAGCGAGTAGCCCGCGCGCGACAGGGTGAGCGCGACAGCGCGGCCGATGCGGCGGCCGGCCCCTGTGATCAGCGCCGCACGCGGCTGGCTCAGTGTGGTGTCGGGCATCGTCTCTTTGTTCCGTGGAACCCCTCTTACGCGGTCGCGGCCGGGGCTGTCACGCTCAGGCGAGCGCTCTCACTGGCGGGGCGCCCGTCCGCGAGACGAGATCATAGTAAATAGAGTCTCACCAGACGTAGTAAATACAGCCACAGTAAAACCACGAAGTCCTAAGCGTTCTTTAGGGATAACAAGTGCTGATACTTAGCGATTCATAACCGTTTAACCTAAAAGGCTCGATAAATCCTCCACGAAATTGTCGGACTTTCGCCGTCTCCCCCGGCTGCCCTGTTCCTTACTGCTCCAGTTTGGCACGCAATACCGGACCGCGCGAAACCGACGTCAGTAATCCGCCGCCGGTGTGGCGCGGAACAAGTCGAGTGGAGCGTGTCATGAAGAAGAGCATTCTGGCGATCGCCGCGGCGACCGCGACGATTGCGGCAGGAGCCGCATTTGCCGCCGACCTGCCCCGCGGGCCGCAGCCGTATTACACGAGCCCGTCCAGCGTATACAACTGGAGCGGGTTCTACGCCGGCGTGAACCTCGGTTACGAATGGGGCAAGATCACCAGCAGCAGCATCGAGCCGAGCGGCATCGCGGGCGGCGCGCAGGCCGGCTACAACTGGCAGAGCGGCCAGTTCGTGTTTGGCGGCGAGACCGACATCCAGGGATCGGCAGCCGATGACACCTTCGCTCCCTATAAATTCTCGAATCCGTGGTTCGGCACGCTGCGCGCCCGCGCCGGCTACGCCTTCAGCAACGTCCTCGCTTACGGAACCTTCGGTCTCGCCTACGGTGGCGTGAATGGCGAATTGAACGGTCTCACCGAAGACAAGACCCAACTTGGCTGGACCATCGGTGCCGGCGCGGAGGTCGGACTCACCGCCAACTGGTCGGCCAAGATCGAGTACCTCTACATGGATTTGGGCAGCCGCTCTTATTCAATCACCGGCACGGACAACGGCCTCCAGTCGAGCGTGCTGCGTCTCGGCCTGAACTATCACTTCTAAGCGGATGCCCCCGCTTGGGCCGAGAAAACCCCGGGCTTCGGCCCGGGGTTTTGCTTTTAGTGAGCAAGATCAGGGGCGTTCGGCAGACGACATGACCAAAGTATAAATGCAACAGTGTCCTCGCATAGCGCAACAATAAAACTAGGCGGAAACGTGGCAATTCGCTGTCACAACCGAGACAATACTTTCAACATCTAGCTGTGCGGTGTGGCTTTTACGCACTAGACGCAAAACTGAATCCGAATACTTTGCGCCACTCGTTGAGTTGGGGGCTTTCTAGGAGGTTTGGAATGAAGCGTGTGGTTCTGGCTGGCGCAAGCGCGCTAGCCATAGTGATGATGATGGGAGCAGCGAACGCGGCGGATCTCCCGGTCCGTCGGGAAATGCCGACCAAGGCGCCGCTGTACTCGGCCCCCTATAACTGGACCGGTTTCTATCTCGGTATCAATGCGGGCGGCTCCTTCGGCCGTTCGAAGTGGGATGGCGCAGGCACCGGCAACATCGATACGTCGGGCGCCCTCGTCGGTGGCACCATCGGCTACAACTGGCAGTACGGTCAGTCGGTCTTCGGCCTCGAAGGCGACGCTGATTGGAGCAGCCTGCGCGGCAGCTCGAGCTGCTTCGGCGGTGTGGCAAGCTGCGAGACTAAGAATGACTTCCTGGCGACCGTTCGTGGCCGCCTCGGTTACGCGTTTGATCGTTTCATGCCCTTCGTGACCGGCGGTCTCGCCATCGGCAACGTGAAGGCCGACTCGCCGTTCTCGAGCGACGACAACACCCGCGCTGGCTGGACCGTCGGTGGCGGTCTGGAGTTCGCGCTGGCCGGTCCGTGGACCGCGAAGGTCGAGTATCTCTACGCCGACCTTGGCAAGGATAGCTGCGACGCCTGCGGTGGCGACGTGGACCTCAAGACCAACGTGGTGCGCGCGGGCCTGAACTATCGCTTCTAAGTCGAGGCGAACGACTAAAGACGAAGAAGCCTCGGAAAGTCATTCCGGGGCTTTTTCTTTTGCAACAAACTACATTCTGAAAATGTTTTTTATAATCGCGCGCGCACATCATTCGAAACCATTCGTGACTTAAATTAAGGCACGCGCCGCACCCTGGTCGGAACGTTGCCATAGGTAGCGCGTTATTGGCGCAATCGGGGGACGGCGCATCCGCGCGCGTTCCAGCTAATGCAGATGAGGTGCGTCATGAAAAACCTGCTGCTCGCGGGCGTTGGCCTGCTCGCTCTTGGTGTGACCGCGGCGTCCGCGGCGGATCTTCCGCGTCGCGAAGTGATGCCGACGAAAGCGCCGGCCTATGCGCCGCCGCCGGTTTACAACTGGACGGGCTTCTATCTCGGCATCAACGGCGGCGGCGCTTTCGGCAAATCGGAATTCGAAGGTCTGCTTCCGTCCGGTTCGTCAAACGTCTCCGGCGGATTGGTCGGCGGCACCATCGGCTACAATTGGCAGATCGGTCAGACCGTGCTCGGCCTCGAAGGCGATATGGATTGGGCCAGCATTCGCGGCAGCTCTGACTGCGCCGGCTTTTCTTGCGACACGCGTAACGATTGGCTCGGCACAGCGCGCGGCCGATTAGGTTACGCGTTCGATCGCTGGATGCCATTCGTGACTGGCGGCGCGGCCTTCGGCAACATCAAGTCGTCGATCGCGGGTGTCGATACGGATACAACGAAGGTCGGCTGGACCGCAGGCGGCGGCATCGAAGCGGCGGTCGGCGGACCGTGGACCGTCAAAGTCGAGTATCTCTATGTCGATCTCGGCCACGGCGACACGAACCTCGGCACCGATGCGAAATTCCGCACCAACATCGTGCGCGCGGGCTTGAACTACCGCTTCTGATTGCATTCAAAACAAGGCGTCAAACAGAGAAGCCCGGGGGCATTGCTCCCGGGCTTCTTTGCTTCCATTCATGTGAGCGATGACGCCGCAACATACTCCGGTCATTCCCGCGCAAGCGGGAATCCAGCGCTTCCGGTAACTAACAAAGAGCTGGATGCCCGCTTCCGCGGGCATGAGCGGAAAAACAATTCTCTCACCTACCCTTCCGCCTTCGTCGCCATAAACGCCGGCACGCGCGCGGCGAAATCATCGTGCCACGCGTGCAGGCGCGGATAGGTGTTGCGCCATGA
>DASXOK010000632.1:0-34939 GCA_036494425.1 Pseudolabrys sp. | reverse complement strand
GCGCCGGCGCTTCCGACGAGCGCATCATGTACTCGTTGTCGAGCCGCTGCATCATGAAGGGAACCCAGGCGAGCCCGCTTTCGATCCAGATCAGTTTCAGCTTGGGAAAGCGCTCCGGCAGGCCGTTCATGATCCAGTTGGCGAGATGCACCATGTTGAAGAACACGAAGCCGATGGCGTGGACCGAGATGAACTTGTTCATCATGCCCATCGCCTGGTCGTTCCAGTTGTAGCCGGCATGGAACGCGAGCGGCAGGTTCATCTCCTCGAGCAGCGCGTAAGTTTTCATATAGGCATTGTGTTGCACCGGCCGGTGCCGCGCGCTGGTGACCATGAAGCCGGCGACGCCTTTGGCCTCGCCCATCTTCTTCACCATGCGATAGGAGGCTTCCGGATCATTGAACGGCAGAT
Organism: Pseudolabrys sp.; assembly: GCA_036494425.1. Taxonomy (GTDB): domain Bacteria; phylum Pseudomonadota; class Alphaproteobacteria; order Rhizobiales; family Xanthobacteraceae; genus Pseudolabrys. Next base: position 34,528 of record DASXOK010000632.1, on the reverse strand, counting down.
AGAGCATCGAGCGGATGCGCGGCTCATGCGAGAGCACGCGTTCGACGAGCCAGCGGTTATAGGCGCGCGCCAGCGATACCTCGACTTCGATCTGCGGATGCAACCCGAGCTGCAACATCGGCGAGGGGAACATCACAGCGACATCGACGCCCATGGCGTCCATCCAGCGCTTGGTCAACGTGATGTCGCGGTGCCTGTCGCCCTCCGCCTTCTCCATCTTGCGCAGCGGGTAGCGCGTCACGCGGCCGCCCATGTCCTGATAGCCGACGCCGCCAGGCATCACGCCGTTGCCTTTGGCGCCGCTCTGGCTCGCGCTCATCGCAAGCTGCTGCAGCACCGGGTCTTCCATGTACTCGAGTATCTCGTGGAACGACTCGAGCTCGTAATGGTGCGAATCGACATCGACGATGGGGAAGTTCTTGTAGCCGCGCTCGGCCCCCTGCTTCGCTGCATGCGCGAGCAGCTTCGATGTGTCGAACTCTTCGACCGCCTGGCGGCGGAAATCGCTGAGGGGAAGGTCCATTGTTGTTCCTTGTTGCTATCGTCCCGACCAGGCCTGCCACATGCCGAGCTCGAACAGTTGCAGGTTCACCGCCTTGAGCATGGCCGACACCGTCACCATCACCTCGGTCGCGGTGGCGGCATTGGCGGGGAAAGCAGCGAACGCGCCCTCGTTTTCCGCCGCGCGCTCGGCGTAAAGCTTCACGGCTTTCGCCAGCATGGCCTGGATGTCGGCATCGCTGACGCGCTCGGGTTTGGGGATACGTTTGTCAGCTCGCGACGACATAGATGTCCTCCCCGCGCCGCACGACGTCGAAACTCTTCAGCTTTAGGGTTCTGTCGCCGACGCAGGCGCCGGTCTTCAGGTCGTATTCGTAGCCATGCCACGGGCAGACGAAATGCATGTCCTTGCCGAAGCGCTGGCCGTGCCAAGTGCGATCGGGGCCGAGCACGTCCTCGACCTGGTGCATCATCACGCCTTCGCAGGCCGGTCCGCCCTGATGCAGGCACAGGTTTTCATATGCGTAAAACTGGCCTTCCCAATGGAATACGCCGATCTCGGAGCCGTCGTGGCTCACGATGCGGCGCTCGCCGTCGGGAAACTGCGCGATCTTCTCGACAAAGATTTCCGGCATTCCTCAGTAGTCCTCCTTGTTCTTGTCCATTGGCCCGCCGCTTCAGGGCGTGACCGGAAAAGTATGACACTGAAATGCGTGACGCTGCAATGAAGGCTCGTTTCACCTCTGCCCGTAAAACGGGGAGAGGGAACGCGGGGCGACGCTGTGCTCACCTTCTCCAAATCCGAAACCAGCATTGCGCAGATGCGCATTGCCGGGGCGCGCGGCCTTGCGCATGGTGCTCCCGCATTCGGGAGAAAGGGCGACGCGCGTGGACTCATGGACAATGCTGACGGCTGTCGCCGCCACTTTCCTGCTTGCCGGCTTCGTCAAGGGCGTGATCGGCCTCGGCCTGCCGACCGTCGGCATCGGTTTGCTCGGGCTGGTGATGTCGCCGGCACAAGCGGCGACCGTGCTCATTGTGCCCTCGCTGGTCACCAACGTCTATCAATGCGTGGTCGGCGGCGGGTTGTTGGCGCTGGCGCGGCGGCTGTGGCCAATGCTCGCGGGTCTCTGCATCGGGACATGGATCGGCGCCGCGTATCTGCCGAAAGGCGCCGGCGGCGAGGCGACGATCGGGCTTGGCGTTGCGCTGGTGATCTATGCGGCGCTCGGCCTGTTCCGCGTGCACTTCAAGGTGCCGCCGCGCTCGGAAACCTGGCTCGGCCTTGTGATCGGCATCGCCACAGGCGCCGTCACGGTCGCCACCGGTGTGTTCGCGCTCCCCGGTGTTCCTTATATCCAGGCACTCCAATTCGAGCGCGACAAGCTCGTGCAAGCGCTCGGTATGTCCTTCACCGTCTCCACCATCACCCTGGCGATTGCATTGTCGCACGCCGGCGAGATCAGCACGTCGCTTCTCGGTCCCTCAATCGCCGGCCTTGTCGCCGCGATCCTCGGCATGGGACTGGGGCAAATCGTGCGCGGCATAGTCAAGCCTGAGACATTCCGGATATTCTTCTGCCTCGGCCTGCTCGCGCTTGGCGTGCATCTGGTGCTGTACGGCCTGATATGATGGATTAGTGGTTCCCGCCGCGCCTCCATCAGGATTCCCGAAATGAAAATCGTCGACCTCTCCCATGTCATGAACGTGCATACGCCCGGCTGGGTCGGCTATGCCGGCAACAAGATGTACTACGCGCAGAACCTGCAGACGGTTCGCATCGTCGCGCAACGCATCGACACCGCGCTGCATGTCGGCACGCATTTCGACGGCGCCATGCACGCGACCGACAACCCGAACGGCGACATGGCGCACCTGCCGCTTGATTATCTCTGCAATCGCGGCGTCGTGGTCGATATTTCCAAGCACATGCACGACTGGGCGGTGATCACGCCCGAGATCATCGAATCCTCGGGCGCCGATATTCGCGAGGGCGACATCCTCATCCTGCATACCGGCTGGCACAAGCATTACGAAGGCCAGCCGCAGCAGGATCTGGTGAAGTACTTCTGTTACCACCCCGGCCCCAGTCTCGAGACGCTGCACTGGATGCTGAAGAAGAAGATCAAGTGGTGGGCCATGGACACCGGCTCGTGCGACCACGCCATGAACACATCGATCCGCTATATGCGGCCGGACCTCGCCGAGGAGTTCACGAAAAAGCACGGAAAGACGCCGGGTGAATTCTTCGGGACTTTCGAGTACACGCACAAGAAATCCGGACGTAAAGTTTCGGCCGATGTGTTCCCCTTCCATAACTGGGCGTTCCAGGAAGGGCTCTTGCACGCGGAGAACCTCGGCGGCGACATCGAGCTGATGCTCGGCAAGCGTTGCCTGATCGGTGCCTTCCCCTGGCGCTACGAGGGCCTCGAAGGCTGCCCCTGCCGCATCGTGTGCTTCCTCGATACGGACGAGTCCGTCGAGGCGGTGGGCGACGCCGCGAAGGCGATCTTGCATCGCGGGTGACGCGTGCCCCGGACGCGGTGCAGCACGAGCGAGAGCGAAGTGATGCACCGCAGATCCGGGGCCTTCCCAAATTCTGAGTTTATGACGGTCCCGGGTCTGCAGCGCATCACCATAGGCCGCCTTGGGCGGCCGTAAGCACGCTGACGCTTCGCGTCAGCTATGGTGCTCCGCTGCGCCCGGGACACGCTACACCAACCTCACATCCGCCTTCTGGCTCTGCAGCGTCGCCTGAATCGCCTCGCGCAATTCTCCGTGACGCTCCTTCGCCCATTGCGCCACGTGGATATCTGCGAGCAGCTTCGCCGATTGGCCGAACACCGCGATGCGGTCGCTGACGGCGATGGCTTCCTCCAACTGGTGCGTGATCAGGATCGCGGTCGAGCCGCATTCCCGCGCCAGCGCCAGAAATGTCTCGCGCAATTCCGCCGCCGTCACCTCGTCGAGATGGCCGAAGGCCTCGTCCGCGAGCATAATCTCCGGCTGCACCGAGAAGGCGCGCGCGATCGCCACGCGCTGGCGCATGCCGCCGGACAATTCGTGCGGATACGCATTGGTGAAGCTGCCGAGGCCGAGCTTGTTGAGCCACATCAGCGCACGGTCGCGCTGCTCGGCTTCCGGCAGGCCGATCAGTTCGAGCGGGAGCTTGGCGTTGTCGAGCGCCGAGCGCCACGGCAGAAGCCGATCCTGCTGGAACACGGTCGCCATCTTGCCGCGGAAGTAATCGAAGTCGGAGTAGGGGCTCTTGTCGCCGATATGGATCGAGCCTTCTGTCGGCGCCTCCAGCCCGATCATCAGATCGAAGAACGTCGACTTGCCGCAGCCCGTCTGGCCGACGATGGCGATCACTTCCTTGGGCGCGATGGTGAGATCGAGCCGGTCGATCGCGACCACCGCCTGACCGCTGGTCGCCTGGCGGAACACCTTGCGCAGGCCGCGCACTTCGATGACGGGAGGTCCGCTTCTCCCCTCCCCCTTGTGGGGAGGGGTCGGGGGTGGGGGTGATTGCATCGTCATAGCGACCCCCACCCCGACGTACTTCGTGCGTCGACCCTCCACACAAGGGGGAGGGTAAGAAAGAGCGAGCGCCATTCGTTCATGTCCGCCACCGCAACAGGCGCGCTTCGACCCGCGCCACCAGCGCCTCGAGCAGGAACAATAGTGCCACCAGCACGATGGTCCAGGCGAACACGTCGGACACCGAGAACAATTCCTGCGCCACCGAGAGCTGATGGCCGATGCCGGTCACGGCGCCGACCAGTTCGGCGATGGTGACGACGCGGATCGCCAGACTGATGTTGACCTTCCAGCTCGTGAAGATGGTCGGCACGATCGCCGGCAGCATCAGCTTGATAAAGAATTGCAAGGCCGTTGGCCGGAACGACCGCATCATGGAACGCAGGTCGCGCGGCACGTTGTGCATGGCGTCGAGCGCGTCGACCAGGAAGACCGGCCCGCATACGACCACCAGCACGAAACCGATGCGGAATTCGACGCCGGGAAACCACAGCACCGCGAACAGGATCCACGATACGACCGGCACCGCCATCAGGATGCGGATCATCGGATGCAGGTAATTGTTGAGCGCCTCCGAACGATACATCGCCATCGCCAAAGCGAGGCCAAGCACGAAGGAAACGATCAGCGCGCCGACAACACGCGCGAGCGTCACGACGATATCGATCGGCGTGATCGTCGCGATGCTGCGTGCGATACGCACCAGGCTCGGGATCGCGAAAGGCGGAATCCCAAGGTAAGGCGCGAGATGCGACAGGATTTCCCAGACGATTGCGAAGACGAGAAGGGAAACGAAAGTCTGCCGCGGAAAGCTCAGGCTCGGGACAGACTTCGCGTGTTCCTCAGTCGAGATGCTCACGCGGCGTGCTCACGGAGCATAGATGATCTTTTCATCCGGCATCTTCTCGTAGAAGCCGGCCTTCACCGCGCGCTCCATCATGTCGGCGATGGACTTCTTCGTCTCCGGGTCCCAGGCGGGCTTGACGATCATCTGCAGCCGCTTGCTCTCCACCGCGGCGGTGAGAATGCCGGGCGGCAGCTTGAGCGTCTCGTTGGCGATCTTATCGGCGGCTGCCGTGTCCTTCTGCATCACGTCGGCGACGTCCGCGAGCGCGGCGAGCAGCATCTTCGGCCCGTCCGGCACACGCTGGATCGCATCCGCGCGCATGGCCGGCACGATCTCCCAGCCGGCTTCGCCGGTGATCTCTTTCCAGCCCTCGGCGCCGTTGAAGATGACGTGCCAGTCCGGGTTCTGCTTGGCGATGATGCTGGCGAGCGGCTCGATCACCAGCGCCGCATCGACGCGGCCAGCCTCGAGCTGCGCGCGCGCCACCGCGAAGTTGGCGTTGACGACGGTGATGTCCTTGCCGAGGTCGATGCCCTTGGCGCTCGCATACATCTTGACCACCTGGAATTGCGAACCGCCCATGTCGATGGCGAGCTGCTTGCCCTTGAGGTCTGCGAGCGACTTGATCTTGTCGTCCTTGGCGAAAATGACGAGGTCGGCCAGCGTGAAGCCGGTGCCGAAGATACGTACCGGCACGCCTTCCTGCGCCAGCTTCTGCAGCACCGTGGGCCCGCCGATCAGCACGTCGGTCTCGCCGGTGGCGAAGGCGGCATAGAACGCCGAGATCGACGGATAAGCGTGGATGTCGAGCTCGAAGCCGTGCTTGGCATCGATCCCGCGCGCCTTCATGATGTTCCAGACCAGCGGGTTGAATACCGGCAGCGTCAGGCTGGACACTTTGATCACCGGTTTCTGCTGCGCCTGTGTGGCGCTGCCTATAAATCCGGCTACTGTGATTGCAATTGCTGCGGCGACAGCGCCAAAGCCGCGGCGCGACATCATAAGCATGGATACGTCCCCCTGTTGGTTTGAAGACGCGTGGTCATTTCGTGCCACGGCCCGATTTTATGGCGCGCATTGGAACGCCGTTGCGCTGGAAATCGCAATTGTTTTTCTGCCGCATGGCACACGGAAGCTCGCACACGTACGCTAACGTCGCTTCGATACCGGCAACAGACTTTACTCCGGTTTCGTTTGTGTGCAAATAATTGTTCGTCGGTACACTGGAGTGGGCAATGCCGCATATCTCCGCGCCGGACGGCGCGAAGCTGTATTACGAAGAATCCGGCCAAGGCACGCCGGTCATTTTCGTGCATGAATACGCGGGCGATTATCGCACCTGGGAGCCCCAGATGCGGTATTTCTCCCGGGCGCATCGCTGCATCACCTACAGCCAGCGCGGGTATCCGCCTTCAGACGTCCCCACGGACGGCGCGCGCTATGGGCAGGACATCGCGCGCGATGACGTCATCGCAGTCCTGGATGCACTGAAGATCGATAAGGCGCATGTCGTCGGCCATTCGATGGGCGCGCTGACGGCGGTGCATGTCGGTATCAAATATCCGCAGCGCTGCATTTCGGTGACCGCAGCCGGTTGTGGTTACGGCTCGAGCCCCGACCCGAAGATCGTCGAACAGATGCGCGCCGCATCGCGTGAGACCGCGAAGATGTTCGAGACCGAGGATTTCGCCGTCTCTGCCGCACGTTATGCAGACGGTGCGACACGTCAGACGCATAAGAACAAGGATCCGCGCGGCTTCGCCGAGTTCGCCAAGATGTTGAGCGAGCATTCGAAAGAAGGTCACGCGCTGACCATGCTGCATCTCCAGGCCAAGCGCCCGACGCTGTGGGACATGGAAGCCGACCTGAAGAAGTTTTCCGTGCCGCTGTTGATCATCGTCGGCGACGAGGATGACTGGTGCGTGGACGGCAGCGTCTTCATGAAGCGCACGGTGCCGACCGCGGGGTTGCTGGTCATTCCCCGCTCTGGCCACACCATTACCAGCGAAGAGCCGGCGGCGTTCAACGCCGCGCTCGCCGACCTCTTTGCTCTGTCCGAGGCCGGGCGCTGGATGGCGCATCGGCCTGCGGCGCAATCTTGAGCCCTTTCAAACGGAGACACTCGATATGGACCTGAAGCTCAACGGCAAGACCGCGGTCGTCAGCGGCGGCAGCGAAGGCATCGGCAAGGGCATTGCCCTCTTGTTGGCCAAGGAAGGTGTCGATGTCGCGGTCTGCGCGCGCCGCAAGGAGCCGCTCGAAGCCGCGGCCGCCGAGATCGCCAAGGCGACCGGCCGCAAGATCGTGCCGCTCACCGCCGACCTGCGCAGCGATGCCGATGCCAAGAAATTCATCACCGAGGCACACAATGCGCTCGGTCGCATCGACATCCTGGTCAACAACGCGGGATCTGCCGCCGGCGGCGTCATCGAGCATCTGACGGAAGACGACTGGGAAAAGGGCCTTCAGCTCAAGTTCATGGGCTATGTACGCTGCCTGCGTTACGCGCTGCCGATCATGGTCAAGCAGGGCGGCGGCCGCGTGGTGAACCTGATCGGCAATGACGGCGTGAAGCCGTCTTATTGGGAGATCTGCCCGGGCGCCGCCAACGCCGCGGGACAGAACCTCACGGTCTCGCTCGCCGGCCAGTACGGCAAGGACAAGATCACCTTCGTCGCGGTCAATCCGGGTCCGGTGCGCACTGAGCGCTGGGCCGGGCTGGTCGATGCCATGGCCCGCGACATGAAGATCCCGCGCGAGGAGGCCGACAAGCTCGCCCCGGCTTCGATCCCCGTTGGCCGCATCGCCGAGGTCGACGAAGTCGCCTCCTTGGTGGTGATGCTGGCGTCCCCGTTGATGGAAATGGTCAACGGCACGATGATCGAAATCGACGGCGGACAGGACAAGCCGCTGATGGATCGCTTCCGCGATAAGCCGCGGGGGTAACTGCGTCGGGCGTGCCTTATTATCTGTCATTCCGGGACACGCGCGCAGCGCGTGGGCCCGGAATCCATACGCCGCAGCGCTGAAGAATATGGATTCCGGGCTCGCGGGCTGAAGCCCGCGCCCCGGAATGACGGAGATTATGGTGACCGCTTAGAAATGAAGCATCCCTTGCCGGGATGCTTTGCTTGACAAGCGCGGGGGTGCAGTCGGACTATTTGCGTACAAACAAGTTCGCCAGCCGGAGGCGACGGGATCTTCTAGACTGGGACATGCGCGGCGCTGTGCTTTACAAGCACGCAGCGCTGCCAGCAGGGAGCTTCGAGTCATGACGCGTCGACCAATTCGTTACGCACTTGCCAGCATTACTGCCGCCGTCATTGCTTCGTCAGCAATGGCGCAAGAGACGATCAAGATCGGCGAACTCAACAGCTACAAGTCGCAGCCGGCCTTCCTCGATCCCTACAAGAAGGGCATCGAGATGGCGGTCGAGGAGGTCAACGCCAAGGGCGGCGTCCTCGGCAAGAAGCTCGAAGTCGTCACGCGCGACGATGGCGCCAATCCGGGCGAAGCCGTTCGCGTCGCCGAAGAGCTGGTGACGCGCGAAAACGTAGTGGCTCTTGCCGGCACGTTCCTCTCGAACATCGGTCTCGCGGTCACCAACTTCGCTGGCCAGAAGAAGGTCTTTTTCCTTGCGGCCGAGCCGCTCACCGACAAGATCACTTGGCAGAACGGCAACAAGTACACCTATCGCCTGCGCGCTTCGACTTATATGCAGACGGCCATGCTGCTGCCTTCCGCGGTCGCGGCGAAGAAGAAGAAATGGGCGCTGGTCTATCCGAACTTCGAATATGGCCAGGCGGCGGCCGAGGCCTTCAAGACGCTGATGAAGAAGGCGCAGCCTGACGTCGAGTTCGTCACCGAACAGGCCCCGCCGCTCGGCAAGATCGATGCCGGTGCGGTGGCGCAGGCGATCGACGATGCAAAGCCCGACGCGATCTTCAACGTGCTGTTCGGGCCCGACCTCACCAAGTTCGTGCGCGAGGGCAACACCCGCGGCGTATTCAAGGATCGCACGGTGGTCAGCCTGCTGTCGGGCGAGCCGGAATATCTCGATCCGCTGAAGGATGAGGCACCGGCCGGCTGGATCGTCACCGGCTTCCCGTGGGACAAGGTGAAGACGCCGGAATACACCGCGTTCCTCGCCGCCTATCAGAAGAAGTACAACGACTATCCGCGCCTCGGCTCCATCGTCGGCTACGTGACGATCAAGTCGCTCGCCGCCGGCATCGCCAAGGCGAAGTCGACCGACACCGAGAAGCTGGTCGACGCCTTCAAGGACCTCAAGGTCGACAGCCCGTTCGGCCCGTTCGAGTATCGGGCGAGCGATCACCAGGCGACAATGGGCGCATTCGTCGGCAAGCTCGCGCTGGAGAATGGCAAGGGCACCATGGTCGACTTCAAATATGTCGACGGTGCCTCCGTATTGCCGAGCGATGCTGAAGTGAAGAAGCTTCGGCCCGCGGATACGAATTAGTGTGAACCTCTCCCCGCACTGGCTTTCCCTCTCCCCGCCTTGGCGGGGAGAGGGTGGCTCGCGCGGAGCGATAGCGAGCGCGAGCCAGGTGAGGGGCATGTGACTCGCGTGATGAACTCGCCCCTCATCCGCCCTCGCTCGGCTTCGCCTCCGCTCGGGCACCCTCTCCCCGCAAGCGGGAAGAGGGAAAGAAAGGCTGCAGCACCACCCAGATGACTCTCAACGCCTTCCTCTTCCAGGCGCTCAACGGGCTCTCCAGCGCCTCCGGCCTGTTCCTGATCGCGGCCGGGCTGTCGCTGATCTTCGGCGTCACGCGCATCATCAATATCGCGCACGGGTCCCTCTATATGCTGGGGACCTACATCGCCTATTCCTTCGCGACCAATATCGGCGGCGCGCTCGGTTTCTGGGGCGGTATCGTCGCGACAGCGCTTGTTGTCGGCGCGCTTGGTGCATTGATCGAAATGGTGCTCTTGCGGCGCATCTATCGCGCGCCCGAGCTGTTCCAATTGCTCGCGACCTTCGCGCTGGTGCTGATCATCAACGACGCGGCGCTTTACATCTGGGGACCGGAAGACCTGCTCGGTCCGCGCGCGCCCGGCCTGCGTGGCGCGATCGAAATCTTCGGCCGCCATCTGCCGAGCTACGACTTCTTCTTGATCTTCGTCGGCCCGGTGGTGCTCATTGTTTTGCACTTCGCGCTGGCGCGCACGCGTTTCGGACGCCTGGTGCGTGCGGCGACGCAGGACCGCGAGATGGTCGGCGCGCTTGGCGTCAATCAGGCGATCCTGTTCACCAGCGTATTCGCGCTCGGCGCGCTGCTCGCCGGTCTCGGCGGCGCGCTGCAAGTGGCGCGCGAGCCGGCCAACCTCGCGACCGATCTTGTCGCGATCAGCGATGCCTTCGTCGTCGTCGTGGTCGGCGGCATGGGCTCGATCAGCGGCGCATACTTGGCTGCCGTGATCATCGCCGAGGTGAAGGCGCTCTGCATCGGTCTCGGCGTCGTCGATCTCGGCTTCATGTCGGTCAACTTCTCCAAGTTCACGCTGGTCGCCGAATTCCTCGTCATGGCGGCCGTGCTGATCGCGCGGCCCTACGGTCTGCTCGGTCGCCCACAGGCGGCGGTACGCTCGATGGCCGAGCCGGAAGACCCGATCCGCGCGGCGACGCCGATGCTGAAGTGGCTCGCCGCCGCCGTGCTGGTTCTGCTGCTGTTGCTGCCGGTGCTGGCGCAGAGCTCGCCCTATCTGCTCATCCTCGGCATCGACGTGCTGATCGCGGTGATCTTCGCGACCTCGCTGCATTTCATCATGGGTCCCGGCGGCATGCACTCGTTCGGCCATGCCGCTTACTTCGGCCTCGGCGCCTATGGCGCCGCATTGCTGGTGAAATGGCTGGCGGCGCCGATGGGTCTCGCGCTCCTTGCCGCGCCGGTCGTCGCGTTCGCCGGCGCGCTACTGTTCGGCTGGTTTGCCGTGCGGCTCTCCGGCGTCTATCTCGCCATGCTGACGCTCGCCTTCGCCCAGATTGTCTGGGCCGCCGTCTTCCAGTGGGAGGATTTGACCGGCGGCTCCAACGGCGTCATCGGCGTCTGGCCGCCGAAGCCGTTCGACAGCGGTTCGGTCTATTACCTGCTCACGCTGGTGCTTGCGGTGATCGCCGTGCTGCTGTTGCGGCGCTTCCTGTTCGCGCCATTCGGTTATGCGATGCGGGCCGGCCGTGACTCGCCCTTGCGTGCGGAAGCCATCGGCATCGACGTGAAGCGCGTGCACTGGCTCGGCTTTGCCATTGCCGGTGCGGTCTGCGGCGTCGCCGGCGGACTCTTCGCCTTCGCCAAAGGCTCGATCTCGCCGGAGACCATCAGCGTCGGCCGCTCCATCGATGGCCTTGTGATGGTGCTGCTCGGCGGCATCCAGACGCTGACCGGCCCCATCGTCGGCGCCTCCGTGTTCGCGTTGCTGCAGGACACCGTGATGCGGCAGACCGAGTACTGGCGGGCGCTTCTGGGCGGCATCATCCTTCTGCTGGTGCTCGCGTTCCCGCAGGGCATCGCGGGAGCGATCGGACAACTCTTCGGCAAGAGGCGTTCATCATGAGCGTGCTCGCGCTCAAGTCGCTGTCCAAAGCCTTCGGCGGCGTGCACGCCGTCAACGGCGTGAGCTTCGCCATCGAGCGCGGCGAATTCCTCGCGATGATCGGGCCGAACGGCGCCGGCAAGTCCACCTGCTTCAATATGATCAACGGTCAGCTCGAGCCTGACTCGGGCGAGATCCTGTTCGAGGGCAAGAACATCGCCGGGCTTGCGCCGCGCGATATCTGGCGGCTCGGCGTCGGGCGCACCTTCCAGGTCGCAGCGACGTTCCATTCGATGACAGTGGCCGAGAACGTGCAGATGGCGCTGATCTCGTACGCGCGCGGAATTTACGGCCTCTGGCGTCCGGCGGCTTCGCAGCATCGCGCGCGCGCGCTCGAATTGCTGGCGCAGGTCGGCATGCAGGACGCGGCCGACCGGCCGACCCGCGAGCTTGCCTATGGCGACGTCAAGCGCATCGAGCTTGCCATCGCGCTCGCCAATGAGCCGCGCCTGCTGCTGATGGACGAACCGACTGCCGGAATGGGCGCGCGGGAACGGCACGAGCTCATCGCTCTTATCAAGCGGCTGGTGGTGGAGCGCGGCATCTCCGTGCTGTTCACCGAGCACTCGATGGACGTGGTGTTCTCTTACGCGGACCGCATCATCGTTCTGGCGCGCGGGCGCCGGATCGCCGACGGCAACGCCGCCGCGATCCGCGAGAACCCGCAGGTGCAGGAGGTCTATTTCGGCACCGGCAAGACGTTCACTCACAGCGCGCAGGGAGCGGCGCCATGATCACTGCGGCTGCGACGGTCCCGCTTTTCTTTACCCTCCCCCTTGCGGGGAGGGTCGACGCACGAAGTGCGTCGGGGTGGGGGTCGTTCGATGACAACTACCCCCACCCCCGACCCCTCCCCGCAAGGGGGAGGGGAGCAGGCAGTGCCCCGCCATGAGCGCCGCACCTCTGCTTGCTGCCGAGAACCTAAGCGCGTGGTACGGCGCCGCGCGCATCCTTTATGACCTCAGCTTCGAAGTCGGCCGCGGCGAGGTGGTCGCGCTGATGGGCCGCAATGGCGCCGGCAAGTCCACCACCATGAAAACAATCATGGGGCTGCTCGCCGAGCGCCAAGGCCTCGTGCGCTTCAATGGTGCGGACATCTCGCGCCTGCGCCCGTTCGAAATCGCGCGGCGCGGCCTTGGCTTCACGCCCGAGGACCGGCGCATTTTCGCGGACCTCACAGTCACGGAAAATCTCGACATCGGCCGCCAGCCGCCGCGCAGTTTCCCCGACGGCTCGCCGGCCCCGGTCTGGACGCCGGAGCGGCTGTTCGCTCTGTTCCCCAATCTCGGCGAGATGCCGGACCGGCCGGGCGGGCGCATGAGCGGCGGCGAGCAGCAGATGCTCACCGTGGCGCGGACGCTGATGGGCAATCCGCTTTTGGTCCTGCTCGACGAGCCCTCGGAAGGCGTCGCGCCCCTGATCGTGGAGCAGATGGCCAATACGATCGTCGAGTTGAAAAAGGAGGGTCTTTCGATCCTCCTGTCGGAACAGAATGTTCATTTCGCTCGTCTGGTCTCGGACCGCGCTTATGTTCTGGAGAAGGGGCAAATTCAGTGGCAAGGGAGCATGGCCAGCCTAGACGGCAACCAGGAGGTGCAGAAAGCCTACCTGACCGTATAGTGGGCCGGGGCCGAATTCCGACGAAACTTTCGTGGGGTATGTGCAAAAATCCATATCGCCACGGCTTTTTCCACGCCATGATTTCGTGCTAGGTGTAGCTTTCCGCGGTACTCGGGTAACGGGAACTCATCGACGATGCGGGGCGATAAACTCAAAGTTGTGCAGGCGGCCGCCGACGCAGGGGAGCCACCGCGCTACGTTCTGGACGAGCAGGTCGGTTTCCTGATCCGCGTCGCCATGCAGCGGCACACCTCGATCTTCACCTCGCGCATGACCGACACGCTGACCCAGACCCAATTTGCGGCGCTGGCCAAGCTTTACGAGGTGGGGCCGTGCTCGCAAAACCATCTCGGCCGGCTGATCTATCTCGACGCCGCCACCATCAAGGGCGTTGTCGATCGCCTCGGCGCGCGCGGATTCCTCACCGCGCACAATGACCCGAACGATCGCCGCCGCCGCGCCGTGGCCTTGACCGACAAAGGCCGCCGCGTGACCGAGGAGGCGACCAAGATCGCCGGCGAGATCACCGCCACGACACTCGCGCCGCTCACCGCCGAGGAGCAGCGCACGGTCGCCCGGCTGTTGAAGAAGCTAAGCTGAAGAGTTTGTTACGGACAGAGATAGCCCGGCCCGCTCGGATTCTTGAAACAGCCGACCGACTGCGGCAGCAGGTGCTTCGGCAGCCAGAGTACGATATCCGGGAAGAAGATGCAGAACGCGATGGCCGCGAAGAAGACGATGTAGATCGGTAGCGAAGCGACCATCGCCTTGGAAAAGGGCACGCCAATGAATTTCGACGCCATCAGCAGTGCCAAGCCGTAAGGCGGCGTGATCAGGCCGAAGGCCAGCGTCATTACGATCACGACGCCCATGTGCACCGGATTGATGTCGGCGTTCTTGGTCAGGTCGATGATGATCGGCATGAAAATGATGATCGCTGGGATGGCGTCGATGAAATCGCCGACGATAACGAACAACAGCACCAACAGCAGCATGATCCGAAACGGGTCGCCCCCGGCCGCCTCGGCGATCCAGCCGGAGACGACTTCCGGCCCGCGCAGATAGGCGAGCATCCAGCCGAAGGCCGATGCGGCGGCGATGGTGATGAGCGGGATCGAGTAGAGGAGGCCGGTCCACGCCATGTCGCGCGGCAGCCGCTTGAGGTGTTCGCGGTTGAGCAGGGGGATGGCGATCAGCACGATATAGGCGACGGCGACGACCCCGGCCTCGGTCGGCGTGAAGAAACCGGTCAGGATGCCGCCCATGATGATGATTGGGATCACTAGCGGCACCGCGGCCTGCTTCGCCGCCTCGCTGAACTCGCCGAAGCTCGAACGCTTTTTCTTGATGCCGACCGGACCGAAGAAATAGCTGTAGATCATCAGCCCGATGCCGACGAGCACACCGGGCACCACGCCGCCCAGGAACAGCCCGCCGATCGACACGTTGCCGGTGGCGCCATAGACGACCGCCATGATGCTCGGGGGGATGAGATTGGCCATGGTCGAGGCCGAGGCGATCAGCGCGGCGGTGAACTTGAGGTCGTAGCCCTCGCGCTTCATCTCCGGGCCGAGTGTGCGGGCGAGCACGGCGACGTCCGCGGCGGAGGAGCCGGAGATGCCGGCGAAGAACATGCTGAACAGCGTCACGACCTGTGCCAGCCCGCCGCGCAGGTGTCCGACCATAGTTTGCGACAGCCGGATCATGCGGATGGTGACATTGGCCGACGTCATCAGTTCGCCGACCAGCAGGAAGAAGGGGATCGCCAGCAGCGCTTCGGTATCAATGCCGTTGAAAAGCTGCGCCATCATCGATGGCAGGCCAATAGGCGTGAACACGGTGACCGCCAAAACGCCCGCGATCAGAGCGAATGCCACCGGCACGCCCATGTAGCCGAGGAACAGAAACAGGAACGCCATCAGGAAGATGAGCAATCCGTTCTGCGTCACAGCGGATAGCTCCCGGGGCCGCCATGGGCTTGCTCACGTTCACTCGCCGGTTCGGCGAAGCCGTGGCGCCAGCCATTGACCAGTTGCTCGACGGTGAACAAGGCAATCAGAACCCCGGACAAGGGAATCGCCGCGTAATAGCTCGACAGCGGCGTCATAGACGGCATGCGAAGGCTGGCGAAGCCATCGAGGAAATTAAGGTATCCGTAATAGACCATGCAGAGCGCGACGATCAGCACGACTGTGCGGCTGAACGTCTCCAGCAGCATGCGCGGCGTGCCGGTGAAGGTTTCCGCCAGCAGCGCGAGATAAAGATGATCATTGCGCCGCGTGGCTGCCGCGGTGCCGATGAAGACGCCGTAGACGAAGAAGGTCATGGTCGCTTCCTGCAGCCACAGCCACGGATGGCCGATGATGCGCGTGACGATGTCGCATACGACGGTGAAGGTGAATCCCGAAATGGCGACGCCGCACAGCACCATGAGAACGCGTTCGAGCACGTCGAGCGCGCGCCATTTCAGATGGCGCTGCGCCGGCAGGACGAGGGGCTGTTGTATGCTCATGGCAACTTGCGTCCGGACAAGAAGAGGCCGGCAAGCGGCCGGCCTCTGGCTTCGGTCATGCGACGGTGCCGCTATTGCACGTTGCGGACCAGCCCGAGGATCTTCACGGCGTTCGGGCCGAGCTTCTGCGCCAGCTCATCCTGGATCGGTTTGCTCACCGTCTCGAAGCCGGACTTGTCGACGTTGTCGACGATCTTCACGCCGAACTTCTTCAGCTTGTCCCGCGACTCGTGCTCCATCTTGAACGCGATCGCCGGCTGCGTGCGCCCAACCTCCGCCGCTGCCTCCTGCACCCATTTCTTCTGCTCGTCGCTAAAGCCGCTCCAGGCCTTGTCGCTGATGAAGATGACCGAGTTGTTGGCCTCGTGCTCCGTCACCGACATGACCGGCGCGACTTCGTAATGCTTGTTGATCAGGTAGACGGTGTAGCCGTTCTCGGCGAAGTCGACGACGCCGGTCTGCAGCGAGGTGTAGACATCGCCGAACGGCATGTGCACGACCTGCGCGCCATAGGCCGGGAACAGGCGGTCCTCGGTCATGGTGGCCTGCACGCGCACCTTGAGGCCCTTCAGTTCGGCCATGTTGTGCACCTGGCGCTTGCCGTAGAGATTGCGCATGCCCTGTGTCGCCAGCGTCAGCATGTGCGCGCCTTTGACCTTGCTCGCGAACATCTCACGCATCGCGGCATTGACGCCGGGATCGCCCAGCACCTTGATGGTATGCGCCTCGTTGCGGAAAATGAAATGCAGCGACAACACGCCGGATTCGGGCTGGATCGTCGAGGCATTGGCGGTCGCGACCAGGACGAAATCGATATCGCCGGTCTGCACCTTTTGCAGCGTCTGCGGTTCCTGGCCAAGCTGGGCGCCGGGATACTGGTTGATCGTCATCGTGCCCTTGCTCAGCTCCGACAGCTTCTTGCTGAAGATGTCGCCGGCGACGCCATAGGCGCTCGCCTTCGGCTGGTCATAGGCGAACGTGAACGTTCTGTTCTGGGCGGCGGCGCTGGACGCCGCGGCGAGATCGGCGAGAAGTGCACCGAATAAAAGACCGCGCGACAGCGCGGCAATGCGCATGGCCGACATGGATCGTCCTCCCAGACGAAGCTGCGCCCCGCGCGGCACGATCGCCGCGTGCGACGCACTCTCGCGTTGGTGCACGATTGAGCGTGTGCACGCTTGTTATCGTCAGAGGGTCCGTCGGCGGGTCCCCGCTTGTCAATGCCAATACGTTGCTGCGTTGCGAAGACGAGTTGCAGTCTAGGCGCGCGGGGTTCGCAGAATCGCCTTCAGCCGCATCGGCGAGATCGGCAGCCGCGTCACAGCGCCGGGGCGTC
The DNA here is from genome assembly GCA_036494425.1 of Pseudolabrys sp. GTDB lineage: Bacteria > Pseudomonadota > Alphaproteobacteria > Rhizobiales > Xanthobacteraceae > Pseudolabrys. Next base: position 17,557 of record DASXOK010000632.1, on the reverse strand, counting down.
CAAGCGCGTCGTCGATAGCCGAGGCGATCGCCGCGCCGACCGGATTCGTTCCGCCTTCGCCGGCGCCCTTGAGGCCCAGCGGATTGAGCGGGCTCGGCGCGTCTTCGGCGATCAATATCGTCGAGGATGGCACCTCGTGCGCGGTCGGCATCAGGTAATCGGCGAACGTCACCGACAGCGGCTCGCCGTTCTCGTCGTAGAGGAACTCTTCCAGCAGCGCGCCGCCGATACCTTGCGCCAAGCCGCCGGCGATCTGGCCTTCGACCAGCGTCGGGTTCACCGCCTTGCCGATGTCATAGGCGATGACGTAGCGATCGATGGCGACAGCGCCGGTGTCCGTGTCGACGCGAACCGCGACGACGTGCACGCCGTAAGGATAGACCATGTGCGCCGACTCGAATGTGTCCTCGGCGGAGAGGCCATTCGGCAGCGCGCGCACGAGCGCACCGAGCGGCATCGACGGGCCACCACCGCTGCCCGTGCGCACGATCTCGCCATTGACGATGTCGAGCGTGTCCGCACTCGTCTGCATCAACTCGGCAGCGGCGTAGAGCGCCTGCTTGCGCAGCTTGGTCGCTGCAAGCCGCGTGGCCTCGCCGCACATCACCGTCGCGCGCGAAGCAAATGCGCCCATGCCCTTGGCGATGCGGTCGGTCTGGCCGTGCACGACGTTAATGCTGTGATAGTCGACGCCCAGCGCGTCGGCGCAGATTTGCGCGACGACGGTTTCGACCCCCTGTCCAAGCGAAGCAACACCGGTGATCACCTCGACCGCGCCGCTCGGCTTCACCTCGACCCGCACCGTGTCGAACGGCCCGAGCCCGCTCTTCTCGACGAACATGGCGACACCGGCCCCGACCGTTTCGCCCTTGGCGCGGCGCTGCTTCAACTGATCTTGCAACTCGCTCCAGCCCGCAACCTTCAGCGCCTTGTCGAGCAGCAGCGCATAATCGCCGGAGTCGTAGACGATGTGCGTGCCCAAGGTCTCGAGCGCGAGATTATAAGGCATCGCACCCTTGCCGATGAGATTGCGCTTGCGCACCTCGACAGTATCGATGCCCACCTTGGCCGCGATCGCATCGAGCAGCCGCTCGCGCACGAAGGTCGACTCGTAGCGCCCCGGCGCCCGGTAAGTGCCGCTCGGCGTCTTATTGGTGAGGCGGATGTGGGCGGCCGCGCGATAGGCCGGCACGCGATAAGGTCCCGGCAGCATCGCCGCGGCGAGATCGGGTACCGTCGCCGCATGCGTGCGCATGTAGGCGCCGTTGTCGTGGAAGAACTCGTTGTCGATGCCGAGGATGCGGCCGTCTTTGTCGATCGCGGCGCGGATGCGATGCGTCTGGTCGCGCGAATGGTTGGCGGCGATCAGGTGCTCGCGCCGGTCCTCGATCCATTTGATCGGCTTCTGGAATTTCAACGCGGCGGCACAAACCAGAATGTCTTCGGGGTACAACTCGCCGCGTATGCCGAAGCCGCCGCCGACATGGCCCTCGTACAGCTGCACCGATTCGACCTCGCGGCCGAGCAGTTCCGCGATCTTGTCGCGATTCCAATGCGGCACCTTCGCCGCGCCGTACATCTCCAGCACATCGCGCGTGGCGTCGTAGCGGGCGATGGCACCGCGCGTCTCCATCGGCACGCCGGAATGCCGTCCGACGGACAGCTCGAGCGACACCACGGCATCCGCATCGCGGAACGCGGCGTCGATGTCGCCGTAGCTCTTGCGCACCACGCCCGGTTCGGTGGTCAGGCCATCGTCGAAGACTCCCGGTTCGTCGGTCGCGCGCACGACAGCGGGCAGGGGCTCGATGTCGAGCTCGACCAGCTCCGCCGCATCCTCGGCGAGATATTGGCCCTCGGCGAAGACGACCGCGACCGGCTCGCCGACGTAACGCACGATGCGGTCCGCGAGCACCGGCTGCTGATAGGACGTGAGTCCATCAAGGCGCGTGAGGCGGAATGGGATGCGCGGGATGTGCGCGACATCGGCATAGGTCCACACCGCGTGCACGCCGGGCAAGGCAAGCGCGGCTGACGCGTCGATCGCTTTGATCCGGCCGTGCGCGACGGCTGAGCGCACCACGCGCATCGTCCATTGGTCGGGAAAGGAAATGTCGGCGGCGAAGCGCCCTTTGCCGGTGAGCAGCGGGCGGTCTTCGAGGCGCGGGACCGATCGGCCGACGAATTTCGCCGGAGCCGTCATGCGCGGCGCATCTCTGCTGCCGCCGCGCGGACGGCCTTGACGATGTTCTGATACCCCGTGCAGCGGCACAGGTTCGACGACAGCGCGTCGAGCAGATCATCGTCGCTGATATCCGGCTCGCGTTCGAGGACGCCCGCCGCCAGCATCAGGAAGCCCGGCGTGCAGAAGCCGCATTGCAGGCCGTGGTGATCCATGAAGGCCTGTTGCAGCGGATGCAGCTCATCACCCTTCGCCAGGCCTTCTACGGTCCGAATTTTCTTGCCCGCAGCCTGCGCCGCGAACATCAGACAAGAGCGCACCGGCTCGCCGTCGACGATCACCGTGCAGGCGCCGCAGACGCCGTGCTCGCAGCCGATATGCGTGCCGGTCTGCCCGCAGTCCTCGCGGATTGCATCGGCCAGCGTCCGCCGCGGCTCGACCTTGATCGCGTGATCGCGGCCGTTGATGGTCAGAGTGATGTCGATCTTGTCGCTCATGCTTGTTTCTCTGCCTTACGCAGCGCCGCCCGTACGCGCTGCGGTGTCGCTGGAATTTCGTCGATCGACACGTTAAACGAGGCCAGCGCGTCATTGATCGCATTCACCACCGCCGCTGGCGAGCCGATCAGACCGCCTTCACCGAGGCCCTTGGCCTTGGTGATCGACTCGGTGCTCGGCGTCTCGATGTGATGCAATTCGATCTCGGGGATCTCATGCGCAGTGGGCGGCATGAAATCGGCGAGCGTGGCGGTGAGGGGGCTCCCTTGCTCGTCGTAGATGATCTCTTCCAGCAGCGCATTGCCGATGCCTTGCGCCACGCCGCCATGCACTTGGCCGTCGGCGATCATCGGGTTGATGATCTTGCCAGCGTCTTCCGCCACGACGAATTTCTCGACCTTGGTGTGGCCCGTCTCCACGTCCACTTCGACGATGGCGACGTGGCAGGCGTTGGAGAACGTGCCGGGCGGATCGTAGGTGCCGCTCTCGGTCAGGCCTGGCTCGATCTCACCCTTGAAGCGATGCGTCTGCGTATAGGCCTCGCGCGCCATCTTGGCGATCGTCACCGAGCGGTCTGTGCCGGCGACCTTGGCCTGCCCCTGCTCCAGGACGATGTCGTCTGGCGCCGCCTCCAACAAATGGCTCGCGATCTTGATCAGCTTGGCGCGCACCTTCTGCGCGGCGATCAGCGTGGCTCCGCCGGAGATCACCAGCGAGCGGCTGGCGAAGGTGCCCCAGCCGTAGGGCGCGGTGTCGGTATCGCCGTGGATGACCTTGATCATCCGCGGCTCGACGCCGATCTCGTCGGCAATGATCTGCGCCAGAGTCGTGCGCAGGCCCTGACCGTGCGGCGAGGAGCCGATGCGCGCCTCGATGAAGCCGGAAGGATCGACCGTGAGCGTCACCATCTCCCAGCCGGGCGTGATCTCCATCCCGCGCGCAGCGAAAGCAGGGCTGCCGTAGCCGGTGCGCTCGGAAAACGTCGCAAAGCCGATCCCGAGATAGCGGCCTTTGGCGCGCGCCTCCTTCTGACGTTTGCGGAACGCCGGCAGATTGATAGCCTCGACCGCCATCTCCAGCGTCTGTTTGTAGGTGCCCTCGTCGAACTTGAGGCCCGCGGCCGAGGTGTAGGGAAACTTATCGATCAGGTTGCGGCGGCGGATATCGACCGTGTCGATTCCGAAGGCGCGCGCCGCCTTGTCCATCAGCCGTTCGAGCGTGAAGGTGATCACCGGCCGCGACACGCCGCGATAGGGTGCCATGGTGCAGGTGTTGGTGATGACGCCGCGCGCTCGGCAGTCGTAGTGCTTGACGTCGTAAGGGCCGGGCATTTCGGCCATGGCCATCAGAGGCTCGACGCCGGATGTGGTGGGAAAGCACGAATAGGCGCCGATGTTCGACAGCACGTCGCCCTTCAGCGCGATCAGCTTGGCGTCCTTGTCGAACGCGCCTTGCAGCGTCAGATACTGGTCGCGGCTGTGGAAGCTCGCGATCAGGTTCTCGCGCCGGTCCTCGGTCCAGGCGACCGAGCTCCGAAGCTTCCGCGCCAGCCACACCAGTACGACATATTCGCTCGCGAGCGACATTTTCTGCCCGAAGCCGCCGCCGACATCGGGCGCGATCACGCGCAAATCGGATTCGGGAAAGCCGAGGATATCGACGACCGCGGTACGCGTGAGATGCGGCATCTGCGTCGTGCAAGTGAGCGTCACGCGGCCGGTGCTGATGTCGTAGGACGCATGCGCGCCGCGCGGCTCCATCGGCGTGGCGTTCTGCCGGCGCGAGCGCGCTTCGACGGTGACGATCTTATGCGCGCCGGCCCATACGGCGTCGAAGTCCGGCGTCTTGATCTTGCCTTCGAGGATGACGTTGCCCGGCGCCACGGCGTGGATTTGCGGCGCACTCGCTTCAATCGCGTCGCGCGCATCGATTACCGGCTTGGCGTCGCCGATGACAAGCTCGACCGCGTCGGCGATGTCCTCGGCCTCTTCCTCGCTCGGCGCGACAACGGCGGCGATCGCCTCGCCCGCGAAGCGCACTTCGCCGTCGGCCAGGATCGGCTGCCCGACCGGCTTGTAGGCGAACTTGTGCAGCATCGGCAGGATCGGCTTCACGCCTTTCAGATCGGCGGCGGTGAACACCATCGCGCCGTCCGGCGCTCTGATGCGCTCGATCTTGCCGGCGGCATTCGGGCTGCGCAGGAAGCGCACCCAATGCACTGCGGGCAGATCGGCGGTGAAGCGGCCTTGGCCGGTCACCAGTGCAGGGTCTTCGAGCCGCCGAATGGCGCGGCCGACCCAGGTCATGCCGGCCCCCTTGGTGTGCGGGTCGCGCGCGCTCATGTGTTCGCGCTCTCCAAAGCGCGGCGCACTACGGCGCGGACGAGATCGCGGCGATACTCGGCGGTCGTCTGGTGATCCTCCATCGCGCCCACTGCCGTGGCGGCGGCTTCGGCGGCCGCGCGGAAGGCGGCGTCACTTGGCGCCTGGCCATTGAGCACGGCTTCCGCTTCGGGGATGCGCCGCGGCGAGGGCTCGGCGCCGCCGACACCGACATGCGCGTCGACGATCTTGCCGCCCTGCGGCCGATAGGTGACGAGCGCCGCCGCCATGGCGAAGTCGCCGGTGCGCCGATTGAATTCGTTGAAGCCAAACTTGGCATCAGCCGGCAGCAGCGGCAGCCGCACCTCGGCAAGCAACTCGTCCTCCGCCAGCGCCGTCGACATCAGCCCCTCGAAGAAATCCGCCGCCGGGATGAGCCGCTCGCCGCGCGTGCTCTTCACCACCATGATGGCGTCGAGCGTCGCCGCGGTGAGGCACCATTCCGACGATGGATCGGAGTGCGCAAGGCTGCCGCAGAAGGTGCCGCGCATGCGGATCGGATAGTGCGCGATGTGGCGCACGACCGTGGCGAGCAGTCCGCCGAGCGGATTATCGACCACGGAATTGTGAAACGCTGCGTGGCGCACACGGGCGCCGATTGTCAGCGTCTTGCCGTCGCTTTCCAGCCTGTCGAGCCCCGCGACCTCGTTGATATCGACGAGATGCGCGGGCTTGGCCAGCCGGAACGCCATGATCGGCACCAGGCTCTGCCCGCCAGCGAGCACGCGGCCGTCCTGCGGCGCGACCTCGGCCAATATCTTCAGCGCTTCGTCGAGGCTGCGCGGGACATGGCGGACGAAAGGCGCAGGCTTCATGCGGCGGGCCCTCTGGCGTTGCGCTCCAGCATGCGCCGACCGTGAGGCGGGCGCGAGCGTCATGTCGGAGCGCAGGCCGTCAATTCATATGCACGCAAACGATAGCCCGCGCGCCAGGATTGTCAAAGGGGGATATTGGAAAATTCGCTCATCATTGCAGCATGACTGAAAAGTAGACGTCTTCAACAGCACAGTGGTGTCGCCGCGCGGGAAATCCAGTGGCGGCGGACTCATTTCATTGTGCGGGCATTGTGCGCTCGCCGGCCGCGGCGATTGCATCGGCGAGACATTATCTCAGTGACGGCGGCGGGGATTGATTAGAATAGGAGTAAGACATGACTATCGTTAAAGGCGCCGCTGCGCTGATCGCAACGGCTTTCATCATCGTCGGCGCTGCCGTGCCGGCCCAAGCGCAATATCTCTCCTCCGGCGCCTCCGCCACCGATCCCTCTACTGGTTTTACTGGCTGGCAGGCGAGCTCGGTGAATTCTCCCAACCGCGATTTCATGAGCGTCGGTGCGCCGTCGGGCGGCAACTACGCCAACACGTTTGGTTTCGCCACCGGCGCAGGCGGCGCGGATGCCAACGCGAGCTGCTATCCGGCGCACGTGCGGCATCGGCTGGCCAATGGACACATGGTGACGCGTAACGAGACGGTGTGCCCGTAAGTGAGTGTGTCCCCGGCGCAGCGCAGCACGTCTTCGTGGTGCGCTGCGCTTGGGATCGTCACAAACGCTGTCTTTGGGAAGGCCCCGGATCTGCGAAGCAGCACTCCGTGCTGCATCGCTTCCGGGGCACGTGCCACAAACTCACGCCTCATCCAATCCAATATCCACCGCCGGCGAACCCTGGATCATCTTGCTCGACGAGATGAAATCGACGCCGGTTTCGGCGATGCCGCGCACGGTGTCGAATCGCACGCCACCTGAGGCTTCCAGCGGAATACGGCCATCGACGAACTTCACCGCCTCGCGCATGTCGTCGTTCGACATGTTGTCGAGCATGATCACGTCGGCCCGCGCGGCCACCGCCTCACGCACCTGATCGAGCCGGTCGCATTCCACCTCGATCTTCACCAGCGCCGGCGCGCCGGCGCGCGCGCGCGCGACCGCCTTGGTGATGCTGCCGCAGACGGCGATATGGTTGTCCTTGATCATCACGCCTGAATCGAGGCCGAGCCGGTGGTTGGCGCCGCCGCCGCAGATCACCGCATGTTTCTGCAAGGCGCGCAGTCCCGGCGTTGTCTTGCGCGTGTCGATCAGCTTGGCCTTGGTGTCCTTGATCTCGTCCATCCAGCGCGCGGTCTCGGTGGCGATGCCGGAGAGATGCTGCGCGATGTTGAGCGCCGTGCGCTCCACTGTCAGCAGGCTGCGCGCCTTGCCTCTCACCTTGAGCAGCGTCGTCTTCGGCGCAACGCGGTCGCCGTCCTTCGCCGTCACCTCGACTTCAAGCGTCGGGTCATAACGGCGGAAGCAGGCCGCGGACACCTCGACGCCGGCGACCGCCATCGGCTGGCGTGCGTTCATGTGAAAGGCGCCCTGCGCCTCGGCGTCGATCATCGTCAGCGAGGTGATGTCGCCATGGCCGATGTCCTCGGCGAGCCAGAGATCGATCAGGCGGTTCACGAGATAAAGATCGAGCATGAGACGGTCCTTCTTGGCAAACAGGATCAGCGTGGGATCGCGCGGTCGATGAGGAGCAGCAGCGCGTTCGCGGTGATGGCGAAAATCGACAGGAACACCGCAACCGCCATGATGGTGGCAATGTCGCCCAGCCCCATGGCACTGTTGATCAGGAAGCCCAGGCCGCGCTTGGAGGCGAACATCTCGCCGATGAGCACGCCAAGGAGGCTGAGCGAAAAGCCCAGCCGCGCGCCGGCCATCACCTCGGGCAGCACGGCCGGCAGAGCGATGGTCGTCGCGACCTGGGATGGCGTCAGCCGCAGCGCCTGCGCGGTGCGCAGGTAAACGGGCTTGAGTTGCATGATCGCTTTCATGGTGAAGAGCGCAACGGGAATGAGCCCGTGCATGGCGCCGAAGGCGACCTTGGCCGAAATGCCAAGTCCAAAGCACAGCAGCACCAGCGGATAGAGCGTCACCTTCGGCAATGAATAAAGCGCGATCAGGATCGGCTCGGACACGACGCCCGAGGTGCGGTTGAGGCCGAGCAGCGTGCCGAGGCCGACGCCGCCGACGATCGAGATGATCAGTGCCATGGCGAAGGCCTGGCCGGTCTCGGCGACATTGCCCCAGAACTGATCGGTGCGCATGAGCTGGCCGAGCTTTATGAAAGTGTCGGCCGGCGAGGTGAGTGTGGTGTCGCCGGCAACGGCGTGCAGGCCCTGCCAGACGATCAGCAGTGCAACGATGAGGATGATGAAGTCGCCCAGCTTGCGCATGGCCGTCAGCGCCTCAGGCGCGATTGAAGCCGCCGGTCGATGGCGTCGAGCGCGGTGTTGGCGGCGATGGCCACGATGATGACTAGCAGCATCAGGCCGTACATGCGCTGATTGTTGAAGTTGTTGTAGGCGTAGGCGATGGCGTAGCCGATGCCGGCGCCGGACAGGATGAACTCTGACGCGATCACGCCGATCAGCGAGTAGGCAAAAGTGAGCTTCACGCCGGTGAAGAGATACGGCGCGGCGGCAGGCAGGTCGATCATGACGGCACGCGCCGCCGGGCTCATGCGGAACACGGTGCCCGTCTTGCGCAGCACCGGCGGGATGCGGTCGAGCCCGGTCAGCGTGGCGGTGATCATGGCCACGATCGACAACAGCACGGCGATGGCGATGATCGCCTGCGAGCCGACGCCGAAGACGACGATAAAGATCGGGTAGAACATGAAGGTCGGGATGGCGTAATAGCTCGCCAGCAGCGGCTCGATGGCGCCGCGCACGCGCGCCAGCGCATGGATGATGGCGCCGCAGACAAAGCCGAGCACGGCCGAAATGACCGACGACAGAAGGACGTTGCGCAGCGTGCTCAGGATGTCGTCATTGAGCTCGCCGCCGCGCAGGATGTTCCAGAGGCTCACTGCCATCTCGGACGGCGCCAGCAGCACCGTATGCGCGATCACGCCGGTACGGCAGAGCGCCTCCAGAAGCGCGACGGCCGCGACAACCACAGCGAGGCGGATCCAGCCCTCGCGCGTCATGGATTCGTCCCGATGCTCTTGAGCGATTCGACGCGCAGCTTCTCCCACAGCCGCGCAGTCACCGCGCCGAAATGCGCGTCGGAGACGATGCGACTGTCGCGCTCGCGCGGCCAGCCGGTCTCGACGAAGTCGATGAACACGCCGGGCCGTGCCGACATCACGCCGACGCGGTCGGAGAGCATGGCGGCTTCGTCGAGCGCGTGGGTGATCAGCATCACCGTCGCCTTGGTCTCGCGCCACAGGCGCAGGAGCTCGTCGCCCATCAGCAAGCGTGTCTGCTGATCGAGCGCGCCGAACGGCTCGTCGAGCAGGATCAGTCGCGGCTGCAGCACCAGCGTGCGCGCGATGCAGACGCGTTGCCGCATGCCGCCGGACAGCTGCGCCGGATAGGCATTGGCGAAATCGCGCAGCCCCATGAAGCCCACGGCATAGTCGACGCGCCGCGCAATCTCGGCGGCATCGACGCCGGCGCGGCGCAAGCCAAAGGCCACGTTGTCCCGCACAGTGAGCCAGGCGAAGGACGCGTCCTCCTGGAATACGACGCCGACGCCGTCGGGCACGCCGCGGATACGCTTGTTCTCGAAATAGACCTCGCCCTCGGTCGGCACCGCCAGCCCGGCCAACGCATCGAGCAAGGTCGACTTCCCGCAGCCGGACGGCCCCACCACGGAGAAGAACTCACCGCGCATCAGATCGAGTTCGACCGGCCCTAGCGCATGCACGGTCGGCCGGGACGCGCCCACGCCATAGACGCGGGTGACGCCTTTCAGCCGTGCATGCACATCGGCGGCGGACATGGCGGGCGCGCTTGCCGGAGCCTCACCAGCGCGCATCAACATCACAGCTTGCGCTGCAAGTCGGCGGGCAGGAACGACTGGTCGATCAACTTGTCCCAATCGATCTCGCCTTTGACCTCGCCGATCAGCCGCAGCCCGTCGACGGTGCGCTCGAGCTCCGCGCGGTTGAAGTCGCCGAGGCTCCACATCTTCGGGCCAATCATGTTCTCGACCGCGACCTTGGCGATGGCCGGATCGAAATTCCACGTCTTGTGCACGATTTCCGCCGCTTCATCGGGATTGGCGTAGATCGCCTCCACCGCGGCGCGCCGTCCGGCGATGATGGCCTTGAGCTTGTCGGGATGCGCCTTGGCGAATTCGCGCGTGGTGATGCCGACCGAGGTCGTCATTGGCGGCAGCACGTCTTTCGCCGCGAGCACGGTGCGATAGCGGTCCTTGCGAATGATCGAGAGCGGCTCGATCAAGCCGGCCGCCGAGACGGCGCCTTGCTCGAGCATGGTCAGCGCTGGCGGATAGCCGCCGGCCGCCACGCGCGTGATCTTCGAGGCGTCGATGCCTTTCGCCTTCAGTTCCATCAGGAAGATCATTTCCGACGACGACTTCGGCGAGGTGATCGCGACCTTCTTGCCAATGAGGTCGTTGATGCTCTTGATGTCGGAGTTGGGCATCGTCACCAGCGACGATTCCGCGACCGTGTGCGTGCCCACATTGACGATGATGAGATCGAGGCCGCCTTGCGCCGCCGCTGCCAGCGCCGCCGGCAGCGCCACTTCACCGTAGGGCGTCGGGCTCGCCAGGATGTTGCGCACGGTGGTGCCGCCGCCGCCCGAGCCGATGATGCCGGTGATGTCGACGCCGGCCTTCTTGAACAGGCCCTTCTCCATGCCGACCGCGAACGGCGCGCCGTACAGGCTCTGCCCCCATTGCGTGACCGAAATTTCATCGGCTATGGCTGGCATTTGTGCAAGCGCGCCTGCCATCACAGCAGCCAAGCCGATAGTCCGGAAAGAGCAGAGCTGAACGAGCGACATCGATCCCACCTCACAGTGAATAAAGCACAGCGGACAATGCGCCATGCGGTTCGATTTGTCCTCGCCTTCCCGGTCGGCGATTGTTTGTGCTCAAATGAAATCGTGCCCCCGGGAGGCTGTCAAGCCGATTGAATCCTCACCGTGCGCGCCCCCTGCGCTTCAAGAAAGCACGGGGCGCTGCACGCTTTGCGTCGAGACGCGGCGCCAAGCGATGCTGGGTTGCCGCCGCTCGCGCATAGCTCGGACGCTGGACAAGGGCGCGTTCGGCGTCCATGTAAGCGGGAGACGAAAAAACGCATGGAAATTATGCTTCTCCATAACGCTGTACACTGAGGATATTCATGCTGCATGAGCCGATGCGCGCAGAAACTGATGTGCTGGTGATCGGCGCCGGCGCTGCGGGCATGTACGCTTCGATCGAAGCGGCGCGCCTTGGATGCAAAGTTTTGCTCGCTGATCGCAGCCTGATCGGGCGCGGCGGCGCTACCGTGATGGCGCAGATGACGGTCGCCGTCGCGCTCGGCTCGGAGACGCCGGACGACTGGACCTATCATTACGGCGACACGTTGAAAGCCGGCCGCGGCCTGTGCAACGAGGCTCTTGCGCAACTTGTGTGCGAGGAGGGGCCCGAGTGCATCCGCGCCATGGATGAGTGGGGCGTTGGCTGGGCACGAAAGGACGGGCGCATCACGCAAGCGATGGCCCCCGGTCATGACCGGCCGCGCTGCGTCTATGTCGACTTCCTCAACACCGGTCCGGCCGTCTCGAAGACGCTGCGCACGGTGGTGAACAAGGTCGACGGCGTCCGCCGCGCCGGCGACCTGTGCGTGGTCGATCTCTTGCGCAACGGCAGCGAGGTCGTCGGCGCGCTCGCGATCCATCTCGGCACAGGTTCTCCGGTGGTCATCCACGCCAAGGCGACCATCATCGCCACCGGCGGCCTGACGCGGCTCTACCGGCGCAACAGCGCCTCGACGAACATGGGCGGTGACGGCTATGCGCTGGCGCTGCGCGCCGGCGCCCCGCTGGTCGACATGGAATTCGTGCAGTTCTTCCCCATCGGGCATCTGGCGCCGCGCCTCATCGGCATGGACCCGATCATGTGGGATCCGTTCCGCTACAAGCTCGGCGGCCGCCTGCTCAACAATCAGATGGAGGATTTCACGCAGCGCTACGGCGTCGCCGAGGATGGCAAATATGTCATCACGCGCGACCTCGGCAGCTACGCGATCCTCAAGGAAGTCGAAGCCGGGCGTGGCACGCCGCATGGCGGCGTCTATTTGAGCTTCCAGCATTGCTCGGCGGAAACCTTGCGCAGTGCCTTCGGTCCGGTGATCGACCGGCTCGCCGCCAACGGCATCGACCTCACCAAGATGCCGATCGAAGTGGCGCCGATCGCGCACTATCACATGGGCGGCATCGCCGCCGACAATCGCATGCAGACCGGTGTGCCCGGCCTTTACGTCGCTGGCGAAGCCGTGGGCGGCGCCAATGGCGCCAACCGTCTCTCTGGCAACGCCATCACCGAGGCCTTTGTGTTCGGCCGCCGCGCCGGGCGCAGCGCCGCCGAGCGCGCCAAGGCGATGCAGGATGTGCCGGATCATGGCGACAATACGCAGGCGGTAATCGATCTCGTCACCGCGCATGCGCCGCGTGACATCAACACCGCCGAGATGGTGCAGACTTTACAAGCGACGATGCAGGACGATGTCGGCGCGTTGCGCACCGACGCGCGGCTCGCGCGCGGCCTTGCCACGCTCGACCGCCTCGATCGCGATCTCGGCGATGTGCCGCCGGGCGACGGCGGCCGTTTCGACATGCGGCTGATCGACTGGCTCGATCTGCGCAACATGCTGATGGTGTCGCGGGTCGTGGCGTCGGCCGCGCTCGCGCGCACCGAGACACGCGGCGCGCAGCACCGCGAGGACTATCCCGACACATCGCCGGATTGGGCGGTCAATCAGTTCGTGGATTATCGCGGCGGGCGCATCGTGCTCTCACGCGCCGCGGCGCCGGCACAAGTAGCGGTGGCGTCATGAGCGAGCGCGCGACACTCACCATCTGGCGTGGCCTCGACACGGACGCGGGCCATTGGGAAACGCACGAGGTGCCATTCGAGCCGGGCCAGTCAGTGCTCGACGGCCTGCGCTGGATTCGCGTCAACGTCGATCCGTCGTTGGCGATCCGCTTCTCCTGCATCAACGCTAATGCCTGCAAGGAGTGCATGATCGAGGTGGACGGCAAGACCGTCTATGCCTGCACGGAGCGCCTGCAGTCGCGCGAGATGAAGCTGGCGCCTTTGTCGAACAAGAAGCTGGTGCGCGATCTGGTCACAGAGATCGCCCCGCCTGCGGAGCGGTTCGCGTGACCTTCTTATCCCTCCCCCGCAAGGGGGGAGGGATAACCAAGTGTCTACTGATACCCGCCGGACGCCTCGATACGCTGGCCGGTGAGCCAAGCCGATTCCGGCGACGCCAGGAATACCGCGACGCCCGCGATATCGGCCGGCTGGCCAAGGCGTCCGAACGGCGTGCGCGCGATCATCTGCTTCTCCCGGTCGCTCCCGACCAGGCCGGCACTGCGCACGCCTTCCGTCTCGACGCCGCCCGGCGCGATGGTGTTGACGCGGATGTTCTTCGGTCCGAGCTCCTGCGCAAGCACCCGCGTGACGCTGTCGAGAGCGCCTTTGGTAGCGGAATAGACGACAGCCGTCGGCGTTCCGCTTTCACTGGCGATCGAGCTGATATTGATCACGCTTCCACCTTGCGGGCCGAACAGCTTCACGGCCTCCTTGATCGCCAGGATCGGGCCAAGGACGTTGAGGTCGAAGTGGTGGTGGAAGTCCGTCTCGGTCACCTCCTCGATCGGTGCGAAGGCGTAGACGCCGGCATTGTTCACCAGCACGTCGAGCTTGCCGAAGGCCTTCTTCGTTTCCGCAAAGAGGTGTTGCACGTCGGCGGCTTTCGCCATGTCGCCCTTCACCGCGATGGCCTTTCCGCCCTTCGCCTTGACCTCGCTGACGACGCGATCAGCGGCCTCTTTGCTGTTCGCATAGTTCACGACGACCGACGCCCCCGCCGCGCCCAACGCCTGCGCGATGCCGGCGCCGATGCCTTTCGAGGCGCCCGTGACGACGGCCACTTTCCCGCTCAACCCACTCATCTGGTCTCTCCTGCTTGACCGCTTTGTTGTTCGATAGTTAGATAATCATCTAACGTATGGCAGAGATGGGAGGCGGCGGAGGCAAGTCAAGGGCGCGGGAACGGGGGCGGTTTAGATTTTCGCGAGGCGCTCAAGATAGGCTTCTAGCACGTCGCGCTGGAGGGTGAGGTTCATGAACTTGCCCTCGCGGGTGAGCTCGACCAGCCCGGCGGATTCCAGTTCCTTGATGTGGTGCGACAGCGTCGCGGCACTGATCGGGTGGCTCTTATGCAACGTACTGCAAGGATAGACGCCGTTGCTCGTTCCAATCTCCTTGAGGATCGCATAGCGGCGCGGCTCGGCCAGCGCGCGGGCAATGCGCGCAAACTGCTTGTCCGTGAGCCGTGACTTCGAAGAGGCCGCCATCGCCCTAACCTATCCATCCGCGTCCGGATGTCCAGAAACGGATATATAGAACGATTTTTGCTGTTTGAAATATGCGAGCGTCCGTCCACCGCGCGGCGTCAATGTCGCGCGATGGTGTCGCTGTCGCGGGACGGCCGTCCACGCTCCTCGAGCGCCGTGCCGAAGACGTGATCCCAGAAGGCAGTGGTCACGCCGAAATTGCCGTCGTGCGAGAGGTGGTGATGGCGCGCATGGCGCACGCGGGCGCGGTAGAGATAGGTGTCGCGGCGCGGCCGGAAGTGGTGCGTCGCGTAATGCACGAATACGTACCACAAATAGCCGGTGACCATTCCAGCGGTCGCCGCCATGCCGAGATCGAAGCCGAGCGCCAGCGTCGCTGGGGCCGCGACCGCAATAACGCCGATGAACGTGCTCGCCCAGGCCGGCGTGCCGATCAGGTCATTGGGTTGATCATGATGCAATTCGTGTACGCGCGACAGGATCGGCGCGTGGTGAAAGAGCACGCGATGCAGCACGTATTCGATCAAGGTCCAGGCGACGAAGCCGGCGGCGTAGACGAAAACCCATAACAGAGGCTGCACCGGCGTCGCGTGCCGATAGGCGAGCGTGACGGCGAACAAAACCAACGGGGGAAATAGAATGAACTCGGAAAAATAGCCGAGCCTGGTCATCTTCATGCGGACACCTTGAAGCCTTCTTTTCGCGGCCGTGATGGTCTCACGGGTCGCCGCCCCCGGGTGCTGTCACACAACATAGCAGCGACCCTCGCGCGCTTGAAGCGCGCAAGTGCCGCATCGGCGCTCACAAAACTGTTGCCGCAACCGTCACGACAGGGCTCCGGCCCTGTCGTTTTTCCTGAGTTGTCCGGGTTGCGCCGTCGGCGGCTAGTGATCTCGACCCGCAGCCGGGCTAGCATCCCGTAATAACGATAAAAACTGGGGGAGACGCCATGTCCGTATTGCTCACGGCTTTCGCCGCGCTGGCGGTGATCTGGCTGCTGGTGCTCCTGTTCGCACCCCTGCTCGGGTCCGACCACTAAGGGGCCGCGGCCGCCTGGTCCGGGCGACGGCCGACGAAGGGTTGGGAAGGCCGGCCCGACATCGCTTTCGGGCCAGATCGGCATTTTTGCCTGCCTGCAACAGACTGAAAACCCTGCGACTTTTAGGAAATTGCCGTTGTCGGCCGGCGGCCCTACATAGGGCCGAGGCTGTCAGACATGGCCGAGGGCGCACAAGCGCGGGTGCCCTTTGTCCGAATGAAGAAGTCAATCGCTCATGACCAACAGCGACACCGAGGTCGCCATTATCGGCGGCGGCGCGGCCGGCATCGCCGCGGGACGGCACCTGCGCGGGGCGGGCATCGACTGCCTGCTCCTGGAGGCGCGGACGCGTCTCGGCGGCCGGGCCTACACCGTGGACGCCTCCGGCTTTGACATCGATCTCGGCTGCGGCTGGCTGCATTCGGCCGACCGCAATCCATGGACGCAGGTCGCCGAGGCGGAAGGCCGCACCCTCGACCGCACGCCTCCGCCCTGGAACAAACCGTCGCTCGATACCGGCTTCCCGCTCGATGAACAACGCGACTTTCGCGAAGCGATGCACGCTCTCTATGAGCGCGTCGGCGAGGCGGCGCGCAAACAGCCGGACGTGCCCGTGGCGTCGGTGCTCGAGCCCGGTGGCCGCTGGAATGCCCTGCTCGGATCGATCGGCACCTACATCAGCGGCGGCGAACTCGATCACGTCTCGGCGCTCGACTTCGACAATTATGCCGACACCGGCGTGAATTGGCGCGTCGTTGAAGGCTACGGCACGACCATTGCCGGCTACGCCCAGCCGGTGCGGACAGTGCTTGAATGTCCGGTGCTGCGCATCGACCATTCCGGGCGGCGTCTGCGCATCGAGACGGGGAAAGGCACGATCACCGCCGACCAGGCCATCGTGACGCTGCCGACCAACGTGCTCGCCGAGATGGAAGACCTGTTCGCGCCGGCCCTGCCGGAGAAGACGCAGGCCGCGGCCAACCTGCCGCTTGGGCTTGCCGACAAGCTTTTCCTCTCGCTCGAGAACGCCGAAGAGTTCGAGCGCGATTCACGCCTGTTCGGCCGCACCGACCGAGCCACCGCCACCTACCATATGCGTCCGTTCGGACGGCCGATGATCGAGTGCTATTTCGGCGGACGCAACGCCTGGGATCTGGAAGAGGGCGGCGAGAAGGCCTTCGTCGATTTCGCCGTCGGCGAGCTTACCGGCCTGCTCGGTAACGATTTCGCCAAGCGGGTGAAGCCCATCACCATCCACCCGTGGGGCGCCGATCCCTTCGCGCGCGGGTCCTACTCGTATGCGCTGCCGGGCAAGGCGGGGAGTCGTCCCGTGCTGGCGGTGCCGGTCAACGAACGGCTGTTTTTCGCCGGGGAAGCCTGTTCGACACACGACTTCTCCACCGCGCATGGCGGCTTCATCACCGGCGTCTCCGCCGCCGAGCAGGTCATCGCCGTGCGCCAGCGTGCACCCGCATAAAAGGAACATAGTTCTGTTGAATTTCGTTTGTCCTGCCGTCCTCCTTTTGGTCGCGGGATGTCGCAAATGCACAGTGTGCGATTTGTAACACAAGCCTGGATTGCGCTGGCGGTGCTCATCGCGGTGCCGGCGATGGCAGAGGACGCGCCGCGCTCGGACAAGGTGTCGTTCTATTTCGCCGCGCATGAGGACGACTGGCAACTCTTCATGAATCCGTCCGCTTTCCAGGACGTGATTGGCGGCGCTGCCAAGACCGTGTTTATCCATATGACTGCCGGCGACGCCGGCCTCGGCATCGGCTCGGGCGGTCGCAAGCACCCCTTCTATCTGGCGCGTGAAAACGGCGCCGAAAACGCCATCCGTTTCATGGCCGACGCCAATGGCGCGCCGAGCGAAAGCGTCACGTCGCACGTGACGTTCAACGGCCATTCGATTTATCGCGTCGCGTATCGCAATACCGTCGGCTACTTCTTGCGCGTGCCGGATGGGAACTGGTCGGGCGATGGCTACTATGACACCGGCTTCGAGTCGTTGCGGCGTCTCAATTCCGGCGAGAACGATGTACTGCGGGCAGTTGACGGCTCGACGACCTATCGCGGGTGGCGCGATCTGGTGCAG
>DASXOK010000631.1:0-1610 GCA_036494425.1 Pseudolabrys sp. | reverse complement strand
CGAGGCGATCATTCCGGCCTAGAGGCTCGCTGCCGGAACAGCGCGCGCCATGGAGGCATTGAGTCACCATGATCGAGCGCGGCAAATACATGGGGCGACGTGTCGACAAGCCGACAGAAGAGAATGCCGGCGACTACGAGCTGTGCCTGTTCTGTGGCCGCTGGTACAATGCCCGGGACTTGGCTCTAGTGATGGGCCCATGCCACCCCCTGAGGATGACAGAGTGAAGCGCTGACTCAATAGGGCATTGTATATGCGTGGTGCCGTCCGGGATGTGGTTGGAATTCGGTGTGGCGCGATCTCCGGTAACATGAAGGTATCGTTTCAGGCTGCGAGGTCAATCGGCTGAGCGATGGGCTTTGTGGCGAGCGTCTGCCAACCATCGACCTTGCGCATGTTGATCTGTCCTGAGGCGAGCAACGCCCAGAACAACATCGCGGCGGTGTCGGCCGACGGCAGCACGGTCTGCGTCTTGATCCGCCGCTTGAATTCTTCGTGCAACCGCTCGATCGCATTTGTGGTGCGGACGCTGCGCCACTGGCTCGGCGGCAGTCGGGTGAAGGTGAAGAGGCGGTCGCCGGCTTCCTCCAGGCTGTCGGCGACGGCGCGGTGCTTGAGCCTCCACTTGCGGATGAAGGCTTTGCGGCGGACCTCGATCTCCTCACGCGTCGCCGCGTAGATCATGTCGTTGTAATCCGCGGTGATCTCGTCATGCAGACGTTCGGGGGCATGCGCGAAAAGGTTCCTGTGCTTATGAACCGTGCAGCGCTGGACCGGCACGCCGTCCCAGACAGCGGCGATGGCCTTGTCGAGCCCCGGCGCGCCGTCGACAATGAGGAACGCGGGCCGCCGCAGCCCGCGCGTGATGAGGTCGTCGAGGACCGTGCGCCAAGCCTCGGCGCTCTCGCCGCCCATGCTCTTGATCGCGAGAAGCACCTTCTGGCCGTCCGCGCGCACACCGAGAACGACGAGCAGCGAGATGGAGGTCGCCTTGCGATCGAGCCGCACGCGCACCATCGTGCCGTCGAGGATCAGGCGCACGATCGGCTCCTCGGCCAGCGCGCGGGTGTTCCAGGCATCCCAGTCGCCTTTCACCTTGCGCCACGTCCGGCTCACCGTGTCCTTGCCGACCGTCCCGCCGAACAAGGCCGCCAGCGCCCGCCGCACCCGGCGTGTATTGGTGCCGGCCAGGTAGCTGCCGGCGATCAGCGCGTCAGCGGCCAGCGTGCGGCGCTGATAGGCCCGCAGCGCCTGGCTCTTCCATTCCGTCGTCTTGCCGTCCGGGCCATCGAGCCGGGCGCGCGGCACCGCGATCTCGACCGGCCCGAACGTGCCTGTCAGCGAACGCGTCCGGCTGCCGTGGCGGTGGCCCGCAACGCCCGCTCTTTCGTCACTGCCGGCCATCTGACTTCGCCCGTAACGCGGGCGTGCCAGCACGGCGTCGAGCTCGCCGCGGATCAGCTCTTCGATGAACTCACGCGCCCGAGCCCGCACCTCGGTCTCGATCGGATCAAACCAGTTGTCGAAAAGATCAACAGCCATCTCGGCCGCAGGCTGCGAAGAATCAGGCTTCGTGGTAACGCTCGTCATGGCGTGGTCTCCAGTCCGGC
>DASXOK010000630.1:0-2586 GCA_036494425.1 Pseudolabrys sp. | reverse complement strand
ACTGCGTATTCCGGCGATGACGGGCCACGTTTCCAGCTGATGCCGGGCCAGTATTCCGGTTGATGCCGGGCCGGGTGTGACGCGGAATCGAACTGTCTGTCAGATCGGATGGGCGGTCAATGATTTTTTGCTTTTGTGGGCTGTAGGGACTTGGTCGGAACGGACTTGTGGCGACGCATGGACTCGCCTTTGAGCACCAATCGGTAGCTGTTGTGAACGAGGCGGTCGAGGATCGCATCGGCAACGGTTCGATCGCCGAGATAGGCATGCCACTGATCGATCGGCAGCTGGCTGGTGATCAAGGTGGAACGACGGTCGTATCGGTCATCGAGGATCTCGAGCAAGTCGCGCACCGTCTCGTCGCTCAAAGGGGCAAGGCCGAAGTCATCGAGCACGAGTAAATCCACTTTGGCCAGCTGGCGGAAGAGCGCGGAGCGCTTCTGCATGGCGGCGTATCGGGCGAGTTCCTCGATCAAGCGCGGTAATCGAAAGCAGCGGACCGAGAAATCGGCGCGGCAGGCAGAGTGCGCGATGGCGGCGCCGAGAAAGCTCTTGCCGACGCCGGTGGGACCGGTGATCAGGACGTTCAAGTGCTCGCGGATCCAGCCAAGATCTGTGATCTGAGCGAGTTGGCTCGCATCGATCCCGCGGGGTGAGCGGGTGTCGAGATCCTCGATACAAGCGGGCTGGGTTAATCTCGCCCACCGCAGTCGCTGGGTTAAGCGCTGAGTGGCACGCGCAGTGAACTCGTGTTGGATCATGATCGCGAGCCGATCCTCGAAGGATCGATCGGATAGATCCGCGGACGCCAGTTGCTGCTCGAGAGCAGCGGCCATGCCGGAGAGGCGCAGCTGGTGTAGTTGTTGCAGCAGGGGCTCGGTCAGCATAAAACTCCTTTCAAGGTTATCGTTACTGGAAGTACTTCGCCCCGCGCACGTTCTCGTGCGCGAGATCAAGAGCCGGTGTCGCCGGCGCGGCAATCGGGGTCTGGATCAGGGTTCGTACCGCGCGGTAGCTATAGGCGCGCAGTGCCACGGCCCGCTCGCAGGCCGCCTCGAGGCGCGCCGGGGTAAAGTCGTGTGCGAGCCGCAATATCCCTTGGGCGCCGCGAAGCGTCTCTTCGATGTGCTTGTGGCCGTTGGCCTGGCGCTGCAAGACCTCGAGGGTCGCGGGTCCTATGACCCGGGCCCGTTCCTCAAGGCGCTCGAAGGCCTGATCGATGACAGCCAAGTGCTTCTCGGGCCGATCGGCGCGGCGCGTCAGGCGTTGAGCGCGGACTTGCGCTCGAGCATGAGCGGCAACGAGCTTGCCTTGATGGAACACTTCGATGCCATGCGCGGTTAAGCGAACATCGACGCGCTGACCGATCAGCCGATACGGCACCGAGTAATATGCGCGGGCGACCTCGATGTGATAATCCGGGTGTACCTTGGCTTTGCGCCACTCGCCGAACTCATAGGCCTTCGCCGGCAGGGGCTTTAAGGCGGCCCGTTCGCCCTCCTCGAACCGCGATCGGCGGTTACCGTCGATCTTCTTGAACGGCCGGGTGTTGAGACGCTCCATGAGCTCCCGGATCTCGCCGTTCAGATCGCCGAGGGAGAAGAAGGTGCGGTTACGCAGTCGTGCCAAGATCCAGCGCTCGACGACCAACACGCCGGTCTCGACCTTGGCCTTGTCGCGGGGCTTGCGCGCTCGAGCCGGAAGAATCGCAACCTGGTAGTGCTCGGCCAAATCCTGATACGCGCGGTTCAGATCCGGATCATACCGATGAGCCTTGCTCACGGCACTTCGCAGGTTATCGGGCACAATCGCCCGCGGAGCGCCGCCGAAGTAGGTCAACGCCCGAACGTGCGCACCGAGCCAATCGGCGGCGCTCTGAGATAGGCTCGCTTCGCAGTACGAGTAGTTGGAAAATCCCAGCACGGCGACGAAGATCTGCGCCTGGCGCACCGCGCCGGTGTGCCGGTCGGTGATCTCGGCGGTCTGGCCGGCGTAGTCGACGAAGAGCTTGTCGCCCGGTGCATGCTCTTGGCGCAGCACGAGCTCCTGGGTCGACAACCACCGCCGATACTGAACGCAAAACTCGCTGTACTGCCAACCATCCGGATGCGCCGCCTTGTACTCTTCCCAGAGCAACAGGCGTGTGACGCCACGACGGCGCAGCTCGTTGTGCAGGTAGGCGAAATCCGGCCGCGGCGCGCGAGACAGCGGCACGACCTGCCGGTACATCATCGCGTGCAGCGCCGCCTCGTCCATCGCCGCCGGCAATGGCCAGGTCACGCCCGCCTTGCGGGCTCTGGTTATGCACTCCTGCACCGTCGAGCGGGCGCTGCCGATGGCAGCGGCTATCTGTCGGTCGCTGAAGCCGTCGGCTTTAAGCCGCAGCACCTCGCGAATCTTGCGCACGGGTAACCTCGCTTGCCCCACCGAAGGTCTCCTTCCAACTGGAAAAAGACCCCACGGTAATGGCGGTTAACCCGCGTCACACCCCCTGGCCGGCATCGACCGGAACGGTGGCCCGGCATGGACCGGAATCATGGCCCGGCATGCTCCGGAACTGGTGGCCGGCATGGACCGGAATACGCA
>DASXOK010000629.1:0-7813 GCA_036494425.1 Pseudolabrys sp. | reverse complement strand
ATTGATGACGCCGGCGACGCTTGCGACGGTCTGGATCGTGTAATTGTTACCGCCGTTGCCGTCATTGACCAGATACGAGGCGACGTTGAGCGTCTTGCCGGTGCCGACACCCGGGGTCGCGTAGGTCTCGCTCAATCCGGTAACGCTGTCGTTGGACCCTTGCAGGCCCAAGACTGTCGGCATCATCGCCGCGCTGTTCGTCCCGTCATAGGTCTTGGTATTGCCCAGCGCGGTGACGGTCAGCATCGCCGGCGTGATCGTGCCGGAGCCGGTCACCGAGGTGGTCGAGAGCCGGTAGTTGGCCGCCGCGCTGCCGCTGAGGCTAAGCCCCGAGACGTTGACGTTTTCGACGCCGGCATTGGCGCTCGAATAGGCCGCCGATCCGGCGGCGACCGACACGTTCGCGAGGTCTGAACCGAACACGCCGGTATAGTTGAAGCCGGTCGCGCCGCCGGTCAGCGCCGTCGTCGAGTCATAGGTCTTGTCGACGCCGGTCGCGCCGGTGACCGTGATCGTCGCCTGCGCGATCGTGCCGGAGCCGGTCACCGAGGTGGTCGAGAGCCGGTAGTTGGCCGCCGCGCTGCCGTTGAGGCTAAGCCCCGAAACGTTCACGCTCTCAAGCCCGGCATGGGCGCTCGAATAGGCCGCCGATCCGGCGGCGACCGACACGTTCGCGAGATCTGAACCGAACACGCCGGTATAGTTGAAGCCGGTCGCGCCGGCGGTCAGCGCAAGTGGGCAATGTCTCCGGTGGGGCAAATTGCGATTAAACGCGTTGCGGGATGCTGTCATCAGCAGCCGGATTGCCCCGAATCCGGCCCCCCACGCTTCTCCCCGCAACGAACAGAGATGCTGATCGGCCTCTGCAACAGAGGATCTCAAGCCGACCACCGCCGGCTCCCGAAGCCTTTCAGGCGGCTCCGGCACGACCACCGCCGGCACGAAGGCGGCAACATCGCCGAGGCGCCCCTCGCGATACGCATTGCGCCAAACGAACAAGAGCTGATTGGAATGCCCGCGCGCCGGCACCGACGCCAGCCCAGAATGACTCTCCTCGACGGTCCGCCGCTTCTCCTCGCCGGTCCACCGACGACGGCCACCCATGTCAACGATATCAAGGCGACTGATATGTTAGGGGCCCTAAGGGTAGTGAAGAGGCCTTCGGTCGCGCCGCACGCTGTTTTACTATCATTTCACGCTGTTTTACTATTAACGCGTTCGCCCTGTTATACGCGGCGAGCCCGCTCGACGCGGACCCCGTGTGATCGCGGGCAAGAAGAGACTCGGGTAGCGAAGAGGCCTTCGGTCGCTTAATTGCATGGCTGCGCGCACCGGTTCTCAGGATAAACCATTGATGCGAATGCGATAACGGCAGCGGCTCGCGGCCGCGATCTGTTCTCACCCTCAATTTGCAACTGAGTGGAGAACAAGATGGTGGATCTCCCGCGTCCGTCGAGCGGTGCATGCTAACCGCCCTCTGTCATAGAGGATGAGCATGCAAACACAGACCACAGACAATCAGGAAAGTTCGTTTCAAGGCCATTGAATAAGGGCAGATTGATCGGCGCGAAAGCCTCCGGCCAAGATGATACTTGACACATCACAATGTTTGTATAAAACGTAATAATTGATGTCATATGGCCTGAGAACGGCGCAACTTTCATGATTACTGCGGGGCAATTGCGAGCCGCACGGGCGTTGCTCGGTATTGATCAGCGCGAACTGGCGCAACGCTCCAGTCTGTCGCTGCCGACCATCCAGCGCATGGAAGCGAGCGACGGCGTTGTACGCGGCAATGTCGACTCGCTCATGAAGCTGGTCGACGCGCTCACCGCCGGCGGCATCGAGCTGATCGGAGAAGGCGCGACTTCGAGCGGCGGCGGCCGCGGCGTGCGGCTCAAATGAGTGGGCACGACACCCAGTTCATGGAGCAGTGGAGGCGTTGATGGTCGTCTACGCGCTCTATGGCGTTCTCGCGCTGATGGCTCTTGTCCCCATCGCGATCGCGCTGGGCGCGTCTGCACAAGCGAACGGCGTCGTCTACGGCGTGAGCCTCGTGGTCACCCTGTCGCTCTGCGTCATCGCTTTGCTCGCGCTGCTGGGACATGGCGGCGCGACGCCCGCGATCACGCTGCCGCTCGGCCTGCCCTGGCTCGGCGCGCATTTCCGGATCGACGCGCTCTCGGCCTTTTTCCTGGTCGTGATCAATCTCGGCGGCGCGGCGGCGAGCCTGTTCGCGCTCGGCTACGGGCGCCATGAGGAGTTTCCGCAGCGCGTGCTGCCATTCTATCCCGTCTATCTTGCCGGCATGAACCTGGTGCTGCTCGCAGCCGACGCCTTCTCATTCCTGGTGTCGTGGGAGTTCATGTCGCTCACCTCGTGGGCTTTGGTGATCGCGCATCATCAGGTGCGTGAGAACCTGCGCGCGGGCTATGTCTATCTGCTCATGGCGAGCTTCGGCACGCTGGCGCTGCTGCTCGCCTTCGGCTTGCTCGCCGGCGGCGCGGGCAACTACGACTTCGCGGCGATGCGCGCTGCGCATCCAACGGCCGGCCTAGCGGCGTTGGTGCTGATTCTCGCGCTCGCGGGCGCCGGCTCGAAAGCAGGCCTCGTGCCGCTGCATGTCTGGCTGCCGCTCGCGCATCCGGCCGCGCCGAGCCATGTCTCGGCGCTGATGAGCGGCGTGATGACCAAGGTCGCGGTCTACGGCTTCATCCGCATCGTCTTCGACCTGCTCGGCGCGCCCGACTGGTGGTGGAGCATGCTGGTGCTCGGCGTCGGCGGCATCACCGCGGCGATGGGCGTGCTCTATGCGCTGATGCAACGCGACCTCAAGCGCGTGCTTGCCTACTCGACCATCGAGAACATCGGCATCATCTTCGTTGCGCTCGGCCTCGCGCTTGCGTTCAAATCGTACGCCATGACCTTCGCTGCGGCGCTGGCGCTCACCGCCGCGCTGCTGCATGCGTTCAACCACTCGCTGTTCAAGACCCTGCTGTTCTGCGGCGCCGGCGCGGTGTTCTCCAGCACGGGCGAACGCGACATGGAGAAGCTCGGCGGGCTCATCCACCGCATGCCGCAGACGGCCTTTGTGTTCCTAATCGGCTGCACGGCGATCTCGGCGCTGCCGCCGCTCAACGGCTTCGTCTCGGAATGGCTGACATTCCAGGCCATTCTGCTCAGCCCGCAACTGCCGTCCTGGGGCCTGAAGCTGATGGTACCCGCGGTCGGCGCGCTGCTCGCGTTATCCGCCGCCCTCGCGGCCGGGTGCTTTGTGCGAGCGTTTGGCATCAGCTTCCTCGGCCGCCCACGCAGCGACACCGCAAAGACCGCGCACGAGACTAACACCAGCTCGCTCGCGGCGATGTATGTCCTCGCGGCCGCCTGTCTCATCGCCGGCATCCTGCCCGGCATTTTCATCGACGCCCTGGCGCCGGTGGCGCAATTACTCGGCGACGGCCGCATGCCGGTGCAGACCAGCGTCGAATGGCTATCGATCGTACCGATCGCCGAAAGCCGCAGCTCCTATAACGGCCTGTTGGTCTTCGTGTTCATGGCGGCGTCCAGCATGATCGCGGCCTTTGCGATCCACCGCCTCACCTCCGACAAGATCCGCCGCAGCGCCATCTGGGACTGCGGCTATCCCGATCCGAGTCCGTTGACGCAATACACAGCCGACAGCTTCTCGCAGCCGATCCGCCGCGTCTTTGGCACGCTCGTCTTCCGCGCGCGCGAGATTGGCGAGATGCCGCCGCCAAGCTCGACAGCGCCCGCGCGCCTCACCGTCACGTTGCGCGATCCGATCTGGGCCACGCTCTATGCCCCCATCTCCGGCTTCATCGCCTTCGCCGCCGAGAAGCTGAACGTCCTGCAATTTCTCACCATCCGCCGCTATCTCACACTGGTGTTCGCGGCGCTGGTGCTGCTTCTGCTGGTGCTGGCGATATGGCCCTGATCCACGACCTCATTTCTCAGGGCGCGCAGATGCTGCTGGTACTGGCGCTGGCGCCGCTGCTCACCGGCTTTGTGCGCAAGGTGAAGGCGCGGCTGCTGCGCCGGCAAGGGCCCCCGCTTTTGCAGCCTTATCGCGATCTCGCCCGCCTTTTGCGCAAGGACGTGGTGCTCGCCGAGAACGCCTCCTGGCTGTTCCGTGTCATCCCTTACGTCGTATTCGCCGGTACATGGGTCGCGGCGTCGCTGGTCCCGACCTTTCGCAGCGGCCTCTTGTTCTCCTGGTCGGCCGATCTCATCGCCATCATCGCGCTGCTCGGCAACGCGCGCTTCTTCCTCGCGCTTGCCGGCCTCGATGCCGGCACCAGCTTCGGCGGCATCGGTTCGAGCCGCGAGGTGATGATCGCCTCGCTAGCCGAGCCGGCAATGATGATGATCGTCTTCGCCATCGCGCTGATCGCCGGCTCGACGCAACTCTCCACGATGGCGGCCTACATGAACTCGCCGGAGGTGGGCTTGCGCGTGTCGCTCGGCCTCGGCCTCATCGCGCTGATCATCGTCGCCATCGCCGAGAACGCCCGCGTTCCGGTCGACAATCCGGCGACGCACCTCGAACTCACGATGGTGCACGAGGCCATGGTGCTGGAATATTCCGGCCGCCATCTGGCGCTGATCGAGCTGTCAGCCTCGCTCAAGCTGCTTCTGTACATTTCGCTGATCGCCTGCCTGTTCATGCCTTGGGGCATCACAACGGCGACCGCCGAGCCGAAAGTGCTGGTCGCCGGCGTCGCCGCTTACGTCGTGAAGCTCGCGATCGCCGGCTTCCTGCTTGCGGTGTTCGAAACTTCGATCGCCAAAATGCGCGTCTTCCGCGTGCCGGAGTTCCTCGGCGCCGCGCTGATGCTGGCGCTGCTCGCCACCCTCTTGCGCTTCGTCTCAAGGAGCTTCTGATGCACGGCATCACCTTCGACGTCGCGCATATGCTGGCCGGCTCGCTGGTGCTGGTGAGTTTCCTCGAGCTCTACCAGGACCGTCTGTCCGCCTTGATCAACGTCTATGCCGTGCATGCGCTCGTGCTGACGCTGTCGGTCGCGTGGCAGGCCTTCGTGCAGGACGCGCCGCATCTCTACATCACCGCCGTCATCGCGCTCGCCTTCAAGGCCATCGCCATCCCGGTGACGCTGCGGCGGATCATGGTGCGCCTCGGCATCCATCGCGAGATCGACAATGTCGTCGGCGTCGGCCTTGCCATGCTGGCGGGCATTGGGCTGGTGGCGCTGTCGATGGTGGTGATGCTGCGCGTCACCGCGGAGGCCGATCCGCTGGCGCGCGAAGACCTCGCCTTCGCACTCTCGGTCGTGCTCCTCGGCCTCTTGATGATGGTCACGCGCCGCAACGCCGTGAGCCAGGTGATCGGCTTCATGTCGCTGGAAAACGGTCTGGTGCTGGCAGCAACCGGCGCCAAAGGCATGCCGCTGGTGGTCGAGATCAGCGTCGCCTTCTCCGTGCTGATCGCTTTCATCGTCATCGGCATCTTCCTGTTCCGCATTCGCGAACGCTTCGACACGGTCGACGTCCGGGCGCTCGATCACTTCCGCGGAGAGCGCGAATGACACTCGACGCGCTCGAAGCCATTCTCCTTATTCCCCTCGTGGCAGCGGCGATCCTCGCCGCCCTGCCCGGCTATCGCCTGACGGCAAACCTGAACGTGGTGGCCGCACTGCTCACGTTTCT
Organism: Pseudolabrys sp.; assembly: GCA_036494425.1. Classification (GTDB taxonomy): domain Bacteria; phylum Pseudomonadota; class Alphaproteobacteria; order Rhizobiales; family Xanthobacteraceae; genus Pseudolabrys. The sequence continues at coordinate 2,128 of DASXOK010000629.1, read as the reverse complement.
CACATCCGTCTCGCTGTTCTGGGTCGCGCCGCAGTCGGGCGACTATCTGCTGGTGGACGACCTCAACCGCGTCTTCATCGTGCTGACGACCTTCGTCGCCTTCACTACCAGCGTGTTCAGCGCGAGCTATATCGGCCACGAGATCGAAATCGGCCGATTGACCCCGAACTTCGTGCGCTTCTACCACGCGATGTATCAGGTGCTGATGTTCGCCATGAACCTCGCGCTCATCGCCAACAATATCGGCCTGATGTGGGTGGCGATCGAGGTAGCGACGCTCACGACCGTACTGATGGTCGGCATCTATCGCACACACGAGGCGCTCGAAGCGGCGTGGAAGTATTTCATCCTCGGCAGCGTCGGTATCGCGCTGGCGCTGTTCGGGACCATCCTGGTCTACATGGCGGCGCGGCCGGTAATCGGCGAAGGCCTCTATGCAATGGTCTGGACCGTGCTGGTCAGACACGCGGCGCAGTTCGACGCACCGCTGCTCAACGTCGCCTTCGTGTTCCTGCTGCTCGGCTATGGCACCAAAGTCGGCCTTGCGCCGCTGCACGCCTGGCTGCCCGACGCACATGCCGAAGGCCCGACGCCGATCTCGGCGGTGCTGTCCGGCCTCCTCTTGAACGTGGCGCTCTATGCGCTGCTGCGCTTCAAGATGCTGCTCGCGCTCAACCCAGCCTCGATCGCGCCCGGCCCGCTGATGGTGACCATGGGGCTGATCTCCTGCGTCTTCGCCGCCTTCATGCTGTACCGCCGCCGCGACATCAAACGCATGTTTGCCTATTCGTCAATCGAGCACATGGGGATCATCGTCTTTGCATTCGGCATGGGCGGCCCGCTCGCCAATTTCGCCGGGCTCCTGCACATGACGATGCATTCGCTGACCAAGTCGGCGATCTTCTTCTCGGTCGGCCACATCGCGCAGGTGAAAGGCACGCAGAAGATCGCCGACATCGGCGGGCTGACGGTGACGAACCCTGTGCTCGGCTGGGGCCTGGTGCTCGGCGTCGTCGCCATCGCCGGTCTGCCGCCGCTCGGCATCTTCATGAGCGAGTTCCTGGTGGTAAGCTCAACCTTCGCACGACAGCCGTGGCTCGCGGTGATCCTCGCGCTTGGTATTCTCGTCGCGCTCGGCGGCCTGTTCCTGCGGCTCAACACAGTGGCTTTTGGGGAGCCGCGCGGGCCGACCGAGCCGGCCCACGCGTCCTATGTGCCGATGTTCGCGCATCTCGCCATCGTCTTCGCCGCCGGCATCTATTTGCCGCCGGGGCTCGTCGCCGGCTTCGAAAACGTCGCCAGACTGTTGGGATGATGTGATGGCGCTGCTCGACAGCATCCGGCACGCAGAGACGATCGAGGCACATCGGCCCTGGCCGCGCGCAATTGTGGACGCTGAAGGCTGGCAGAATGCGATCGATCACCTCACCGCCGGCCGCTGTACCTTGCTGGGCCTGTGGGGCGACGCCGGCGCCGTGCATATGGCGCTGATCGCCGAGAAGTCCGACGTCGTAGTGCTCACTTACGCTTGCAGGGATGGACGCTATCCAAGCGTTGGCGCCAAGCATCCGCCGGCGATCCGTCTTGAACGAGCGATCCAGACCTTGTTCGGCTTTGAAGGCATCGACGCTCCCGACACGCGGCCGTGGCTCGATCTTGGCTTTTGGGATGTTGTGCATCCGCTCGGAAAACGCACGATGGCGCAGGCGCCCGCGCCTTACGCCTTCCTTCCTGCCGAGGGCGAGGCGCTGCATCAGATTGCGGTCGGACCCGTGCATGCCGGCATCATCGAGCCGGGGCATTTTCGTTTTACCGCCAATGGCGAACACGTGGTGCGCCTGGAGCAACGGCTCGGCTATGTACACAAAGGCGTCGAGTCTCTGATGACAGGCGCGCAGTTCGACCGCGCGGCGAAGCTCGCCGGGCGCATCTCCGGCGACAGCACGGTCGCTTATGCCTTTGCGTTTGCGCAGGCCGCAGAAGCGGCGTTGGAGACCGGGCCGCCGCCGCGCGCCGTGCATTTGCGCGCACTGATGGCCGAATTGGAGCGGCTCGCCAATCATTTCGGCGATATTGGCGCCATCTGCAACGACGCCTCGTTCCCGCTGATGCTGGCGCAATGCGGCAT
>DASXOK010000628.1:0-2364 GCA_036494425.1 Pseudolabrys sp. | reverse complement strand
GCACGCCCGGTCGCCGGTGCGATACATGCGGGTGCCCGGCGGCCCGAACGGGTTCGCGACGAAGCGCTCGGCGGTCAGGCCGGGCCGGTTGAGATAGCCGCGCGCCAAGCCGCTGCCGGCGATATAGAGTTCGCCCGCCACGCCGACCGGCACCGGCTGCAAACCATCATCCAGCACATAGACCTGCGTGTTCCAGATCGGCCGCCCGATCGGTGTGAACTGGCCACCACTAGCGTCGTCCCAAAGCCACGATGTCACCTGGATCGTTGTCTCAGTCGGACCGTAGAGGTTGACCAGCCGAACGTTCCAGGCCGACGTCACGTCTCTCGCCAGGCTCGAAGGCAGCGCCTCGCCACCCGCGAAGACGTGCTTGAGCGAATGTGTGCCGATAGCGCCGGTGAATTCGGATGTTGCTGCAAGCAACGAGGGCACGAACTGAGCAATGGTGATGCCCTGATGCTTGATATAATCGATGAGCTGCTGCGGATCGCGCGTGACATGCACGGGCGCCAGGTTCAGCGCGCAACCTGAAAGCAGCGGCAGCCATATTTCCCAACCCGATGCATCGAAGCTGACCGAGGTCCGAGACAAGACTCGATCCTCCTCGCCCACCGGGTACTCGCTCATCATCCACAGCATGTGATTGAGGAGACTGCCGTGCGAGACGACGACGCCTTTCGGGATTCCGGTGGAGCCGGAGGTGTAGATGACGTAGGCGGGACTGAGCGGCGACAGCGGCGCGGTGCGGTCATCATCGCGCGGATCGGTATCGGGCTGACCGGCGAGGATGCCGGCGATGTCGGGATCATCTAGCACCAGCCGCACCGTGGACTCGGGCGGATCCAGGGCGATGGCGCTGCTTGTAACGAGGCACGCCGGCTTGGCATCGGCGAGCATGAAGACGAGTCGGTCGACGGGATAATCAGGGTCGAGCGGCATATAGGCGGCACCGCTCTTGAGGATCGCCAGCAGCCCGACGATCAGGTCGGCCGACCGTGGCAAAGCGAGCGCGACGATCTGCTCGGGGCCGGCGCCCCGCGCGATCAGGAGGTGTGCGAGCCGGTTGGCGCGGGCGTTCAGCTCGGCATAGCTGAGCGTGGCGTCTTCGCAGACAAGGGCGGTGGCAGCGCCGCGCTGCGCGACCTGGCTTTCGATCAGCGCCGGCAATGTGGTCTGCGCCACAGCGCGCGCAGAGTCGTTCCACGCGACCAGCACCCGCCCCCGCTCGGCCGCATCGAGAATGTCTATGCCGCCGATCGGACGGTCAGGATCGCGTATGATCGCGTCGAGGAGCCTGACAAGCCGTTGCTGGTGATCGGCGAGATCCTGTGCGGTATAGAGGGCGGGGTTGGCATCGAAATCGATCCGCAGACCTTTCCCATCCCCGCGATCATAGACGAATATGGCAAGATCCTCGGCCGAGCCATTGGACAGGTTGTGCGTGGTCACCGGATGGCCGGCGAAGCGAAAATCGTAATCGAACGGCTCGATATTGATGACCGTCGTGAAGAGATGCTGGTTGGTGACGAGCAAATTGAGGTCGCGCCGAAGATCCTCATATCTGTAACACTGGTGCCGGATCGCCTCGCGGACTCGCCGTCCCACCTCGCGAATAAGCGACGTCCCGCTCATGCCTGCATTCAAGGCCACACGCAGCGCCACGGCATTGGCGACCATGCCGGGGACGCGTCGCAGCCGGCCCTTCGGCCGGGCCGCAACCGGCAGACCAATGACCAGATCATCCATTCCAGTCATGCGATAGAGATAGGCCGCGGTGGCGGCGATCATCATCTGCGGGAGACTTGCGCCGCAGACCTGCGCCGTCGCACGCAGCGCCTTCACCTGTTCGGCGGACAGATGGATCGACTGACGGAGGAGACCGCCGACATTTTGCCGACGCTGGTCCGCGAGACTGAGCACGGCTGGCCGATCGGCAAAGCGCTCCAGCCAATAGCGGCGGTCGCGCTCAAATCGCTCGGAATTTCGATAGGCGGTCTCTTCTTCGAGCAGGAGCGCCAAGGGTTCGAACGTGTCGTCGTCGGGCGGGCGCCCCTCGGCGAGCGCGGTATAGATGTCGGCGACCCGGCGGGAGAACAGGCCGGCGGTGAAGCCATCCATAATGATGTGATGACAACGGTGGTACCAGAAGTACCGATCCGGCGCGGCCTTGAACAAGGCGCAGACCCAGAGCGGACCAATCTGCAGATCGACCGGGCGCGTGAGTTCCGCCATCATCCAGCGCTCCGCCGCCGCGCGCGGATCTGTCTCGGCGCTCACATCGATGAACGGAAAGGTCGCGTCCAATGACGGGGGGATGATCTGGCGCGGTCCGTCGCTCTGCTCGATGAGCCGGACCCGCACCGT
>DASXOK010000627.1:0-4483 GCA_036494425.1 Pseudolabrys sp. | reverse complement strand
TGCGTGCAGACTTTCGTCAACATCGAGGCGGCGCTCGCTTCGGCCGGCGCCGGCTGGGGCAATATCGTGCAGTTCACGACCTATCTCGTGCACTCGCAGGACATCCCGAAATTCATGACGTTCCGGAAACGCGAATTTCCGCAGATGTTTGCCAACGGCGCCTATCCGCCGAACACGCTGCTGATGATCGACCGGCTGGTGATCGAGGCGGCATTGGTCGAGGTGCAGGCGGTCGCGGCGTTGTAATCGCCGTCATTCCGGGGCGCGAGCGAAGCGAGCGAGCCCGGAATCCATAGCCACCAGCCTTGCGGAGTGTGGATTCCGGGTCCGCCGCTAAAGCGGCGTCCCGGAATGACATCGCGCTATTACTTCTTCTCCTCCATCAAACTCACATGGGCGGCGACGACGCGCCAGCCTTCCGGAAACTTCACCCAGGTCTGCATCTGCCGCCCGATTCGGCCGGGCGCCGAGGGACGCTCGTAGAGCGTCGAAGCCACCGCGAAGTTGCGGCCATACGTCGTGATCACCGTCTGCGAGATCGTGCGGTTGACCGCCACCGGCGAGCGCGCGGCGCGGAAGGCGGCGATCTCGCCATAGCCGTAAAGATTTTCGTTGGCGCCGTAGCGGATGGTGCGCGGATCGTCACGGAAGAGCGTGTCGAGCGTGTCGACGTCGTTGGTGACCAGCGCCTTCTCGTAAGTATCGAACGCGGCCTTCATTTCGGCGACGACCTCCGGCAGGTCGATGTCCATCTTTCATCTCCATGAAAATTACAATGCAGGCCGCGGCGCGGCGGCGACGCCCATTTGCTCCAGCGCATGCGCGATGCGCAAGGCGATATCCTCGCGCCAGGGCGCAGCGATGATCTGCACCGCAATCGGCAGCGGCGAAATCGGCACCGGCGCCGCCACCACCGGCAGGCCGATGAACGAGATCGGCTGCGTGTAGATGCCGACATTCGGGCGCAGCGGAAATTCCACGCCGTCGAGCATGAAGGTCTGCTGGCCGAGCTTCGGCGCCGTGCAGGGCGTCGCCGGCGCGATGATGGCGTCGTAGCGCGCGAACAGGTCGAGCACGCGCTCGCGATACCAGCGCCGGAAGACCTGCGCCTTCATCACCAGCGAGGCCGGCACCATGGCGCCGGCGATGAGCCGGTCGCGCACGGCTGGGTCGAAGTCGTTGACCTGATGCCGCAGCCGATCGAGGTGCAGCGCCGCGCCTTCGGAGGCGCTGATCACATAGGCCGCGGAGCGCGCGCGCTGCGCTTCCGGCAACTCGATCTCGTCGCGCGCATTGGCCGCCTTGGCGACGCGCGCCAGCGCTTCGAGCGCCTCTGCGCTCGCCGCCTCGCGGAAATAGCCGCCCGCGACGGCCACACGCAGGTCGCCGAGGCCGCGCGCCAACAGCGGCGCCGTCTGCTCGATTGCGCGCTGCGCGCTAGCCGGATCGTCGGCGTCCGGCCCCTGCATCGCGTCGTAGGAGAGCGCCAGATCGCGCGCCGTGCGTCCGAACGGACCAAGATGGTCGAGGCTCGACACGAAGGGAAAGCTGCGCGCGCGCGACAGGCGGCCGTAAGTCGGCTTGAGGCCGAAGATGCCGCAGAACGAGGATGGCACGCGGATCGAGCCGTTCGTATCGGAGCCGAGCGCGAGCGGCACCAGGCCGCCGGCCACCGCACCGCCCGATCCGCCGGAGGAGCCGCCGGTCATGCGCGTGATGTCGTGCGGATTGCGCGAGGGGCCGTCGTGCACGTTCTCGCCGGTGAAGTCGTAGGCGTATTCGCCCATGTTGAGCGCGCCGACCAGCACCGCGCCGGCAGCCTCCAGGCGCTCGATCAGCGTCGCGTCGCGCGTGGCCTTTGCCCGCGCGCGGTTGATCTTGGACCCGGCGACGGTCGCAAGCCCCTCGACATCGAACAGGTTTTTCACCGCGAAGGGCACGCCGGCGAGCGGCAGTTGCGACTTGTCGCGCGTGGCGTCGACCGCTTGCGCCTTGGCGCGGGCGCGCTCGGCCGTGACGGCGGTGAAGGCGTTGAGCGTGGGGTTGAGTTTGATGATGCGCGCGAGCGCATCATCGATGACGTGCGCCGCCCTCGCCGCGCCGGAGGTGACGACCTGCGCGATCTCGGCGGCCGACGCCCATGCAAGATCCTTGCTCATGCGCGCGTCAGGCCTTGAACACGGGCGCGGGCTCGGCCTCGTCCGGCAGCGGGAATTCGGCCACCAGCGCGCCGTGCTTGAGCGTCACTTCGAGGTTGGCCTTCACCGCGGCCCGCCACTCCGGCGCGACCGGCAGTGCGAGCGCTGAGGCCGCGGCGGTGATGTAGTCGTCGAGCGGATCGGCAGGGGGCATAAGTTGAGGTCCTCGTTCGGCCGGAGGGCATGCAAATTCGCGGCCAAGAGAACGGGAATGACGGGGTTTGCGCAAGCGGGCTTGCTTATCCCTCCCCCGCTTGCGGGGGGAGGATAAGCGCGCGTGTTGTGAAAGCCCCTACTCCACGAACCGGCCCGTCCGCCGCTCGCTGGCATATTTCACCAGTGCCAAAAACCGATACAGCCCATGCACGAACTTGCCGTAAGGCAGGCTGAGGAACAGGCCCAGCACCACGCCGAGATGCACCGCGAGCAGCAGGCCCATCGCCGGTGAACCGCGGAGCGCCATCAGCAGGAAGCCGGTGAGGCTGACGAGGAACAGCATCGCCAGGAAGGCGGTGTTCATGCCGGCGCGCCCCGTATCGGTGAGGATGGGATCGCGCCTGCGGACGAGCACGAAGAGCCCGGCCGGGCCGACGAGCAGGCCGAGCCCGCCAAGGATGCCGAGCACCACCGGCAGGCTCACAAGCGCGTAAGGCGCGCGCCAGCCAAAGGCGTAATGATACAGCGTCGCGACACAGGTCGCCGCGAAGCAGAGCAGGAAGCCGTAGAAGGTGAGATGGTGGAAGATGCGCCGCGCCGGCGTCGGCTTGTCGCTCTCGCTGGTGCAGCCGCCGCCTCCGCCGTGCATGTATGTGAGATGCGCGCTGTCGGCGATCGCCTGCCGCAGTGACGCAAGGCCCGCAGGCGGCGCGTCGCCGTTGATGTCGCGCCAGAAGGCGCGCAGGCTGAGCCAGAACGCGACGATGACGGCGAGCGCAACGAGCGAGAACAGCCACGCCATCGCCGCGTGCGGCATCACTTTGTAAAAGTCGCCGACGTGCGCTGAGAACAGCGCCGCGGGATCGGCCCAGGCGACGAAGCCGATGACGAAGGCGGCGACGCTCCCCGCCGCCAGCAGCGTCACCACGAGCCCATTGCGTGCGAAGGCGCCTGACAGCGCGCGCGGCCAAGAATAGACGGCGTAGCTGTCGTTGCGCAGCCGCGCAAAGGCGGCCGGGACGTTCACGTTGAATTCGTGCGGCGGCGAATACTGGCAGTCAGTGTAGCAGGCGCCGCACTGGTGGCAGAGATTGGCAAGATAATTGAGGTCGCCGTCGGCGAAGGTGCGGCGCATCTCCATCGCCGGGAACACCGCGCACAGCCCTTCGCAATAGCGGCACGCATTGCAGATGGTCATCAGCCGGTCGGCTTCGCGCAATGATTCAGTTGCGTGCATGCGACGCCGCCCCCTGCCCTGCCAGGCGGCCGAACACGGCGCCGATAGTCATGCCGATGCCGGCGAGATAGCCTTTGCCCAGGACATTGCCGGCCATGATCTCTCCGGCGGCGAACATGTTGCCCGTGGGCTTTCCGTTCGCGAGCAGCATGCGCGACTCCGGGTTCACGCGCACGCCGAGATAGGTGAAGGTGATGCCGGGGCGCAGCGGATAGGCATAGAAAGGCGGCTTGTCGATGCGCCGCGCCCAGTGCGACTTCGGAATGGCGAGGCCTTCCGTCGCGCAATCGTCGAGCACCGTGTGGTCGAAGGTGCCGGGCCGCACGGCGGCGTTGAAATCCGCGATCGTCTTTTCCAAGGCGGCCGGACCGAGCGAGAGCTTGCTCGCGAGTTCGGCGATGCTTCCGGCCGCAATGGCGGGGAAGATCGACGGCATGAATAGGCGCAACGACTGGCTGTCGATGATCGAATAAGCGATCTGCCCCGGCTGCTGCGCGACAAGGCGTCCCCAGATGGCATAGCGCTTAGGCCAGGTGTCCTCGCCCTCGTCGTAGAAGCGCTGCGCGTCGCGGTTGACCATGATGCCGAAGACGACGCTGTCGAGCCGCGTGGCGATGCCGCCGTCGAACTTCGGCGCGCGCGCGTCGATCGCCACCGCATGGCATTGCGTCGGATCGCCGACAGCGCCGACGCCGGAGTCGAGCAGCATGCGCAGCACGACGCCTGTGTTGTAGGGCGTGCCGCGGACGATGAAATTGTCGGCGGCCTCGCCCCAATATTGCTTGAGCCAGTCGATGTTCGCCTCGAAGCCGCCGCAGGCGGCGACCAGCGCCTTGCCGCGCACCTCTTGCGCGCGCCCCTGGTGCTTGACGGTGGCGGAGACGAAATAGCC
>DASXOK010000626.1:0-2365 GCA_036494425.1 Pseudolabrys sp. | reverse complement strand
ATCTTCTGGGGCGTGTCGCTGAGCAAGGTCGGCAGCATCGCGGTCGTGCCGAACCGCCGGTGCGCCGCCGCGATGGCGGCAATTCCGCGCGGGCTCGGGTCGTCGTTGAACAGCACGTCTCCGCCGCCGTTCACCTGAGTGTCGATGAATCCCGGCGCCAGCCAGGCACCCCGTGGCAGATGATGGCTGGGTATTGCTGCCGGCAACGCGTTCCGGCTCGTGAGGGCGCGAATGCGCGAGGCTTCGATCACGACCGCGCAATCATGGCGCAGCATCGTGCCGTCAAAGACGTGGTCGGCGGCAACCGCGAACTCCATTTCGAATTAATACCCAATTAGGCGCTTCGGGGCGAAGCCCGACAAAAAGATTGTGGATCGTCAAGCAGCAAGCCCGAGTTCATGGAAGACGCCTTGCATTGCAACTCGGATGGCATGGTAGTGGGCGTCGATCGGTTTTGGGTTGTGCGCGCCGCGGGGTGGGCGGAGTGGCTGAGCGGCGGCGAGAAGGGGTTTGATGGCTTTGTTTCGCAGAACGAGCAGCGCGGTTATCGCCCTCAGACCAGTTGGCAGCGGTTCGTAGCGGCGGGTGTGGCCGATGCGGCGAAGGATCTGTTTGCCGCGGAGTTTTTTCAGATCGTAAGCGGCGTGGCGGGGGCCGTACTGTGATGGGCTTTGTTTGCTGGCGCGTACCCGCGCGGCGACATCGGAGGCGGTGAAGCCGTTGGGTGAGGGGGACAAAGCGATCAGCGCCTCGACGACTTGGCGCATCCGTGCCTTATTGAGATCGATGCCGCCGACGATGGTTTTGCCGACCTGAGACGCGACCGGAAGATGCTCGAGCATCTCATCAGCGATGAAGCACTGATCGATGCAGCTCAGAGCGTCGGCAAATCGTTCCAGCATGCCTTTTAATCGGGAGACCACTTCAGGAAACTTGTCTAACGAACGGCCGCAATTGAGTTCTGTGGTGTTGTGGGCAACCGCCTCGATGCGAAGGACGCGTTCGCCTTTGGTGTAGATCTTCAGGGTCAGCTTGCCACAGTGCAGCTTGAAGACCGTCAGATCATACGTAGGTCTCTCGACCGCGACTTCCCATTCGGCCGAGCGCTTTGTGCGCCGGCGACATTTCGGGCGATGCCTGGATCCGAGGATCGTCTTGATGGTTTTGAGGTCCAGTGGCGCGCGACTGCGGTCAATGAGGGCCTGAAACATCTGGTCCATGTGCCCGCCGACCTCGAAGACCAGGTTTCGACTGTATTCGATCTGATAGTTGGAGTACTGATAACGGAACCCGCTGCGCTTCTGCTCGTCGAAGTCGAGGGCGAAGCACACACAGCTGTAAATCCAACGCTCGCAGACCTGGCTCAGTCGCCCTATAGCCCGTTGTTCGGACAAGGTCTCTGCGATCTTCGCCAGGCCTGCGGCGTCGGAGATAGTAGTAAAGCAGTTTCCTTGCTTGGTGAAGGCGATGCCCGCCTTGCGCGCCTGGCAGGCAACATACTCATGGCCGTTTAAGATGATCTGAGCGGGGAACGGAGGATGGCCGCTGATCTTGATGGTCAGATGGCCCCAGTCCGGGTCGAGGATGTGAAACGAGTAGTGGTTCACATAAGGCATCGGCTTCTTTCTTTCGATGTGGTGTCTCGCGCTGACATCCCACACCGGCGCCTGCGCCCGACCGACCAGAACCAGAAACAAGCCCTGGGTCACCGTCGTCTTGGCGAGATATTCTTCGGCAAGGTCATGCTTGCGCTGCCCTGCCGAACAGTCGATCACGGGGATGCCGTGTGCCTTGGCATAACCGCGAATGCGACGGCTGAACCGGCCGGCCAGCCGCATAAGGTGGGAGTTTTCGAGCGTCTCGTCCGATCCGGTCAGCGCCCGCCACCACACCCGGAACCCGCCCGGACTATGGCCCATGCGGAAGTACGCGTTTAGAACGATGCGATCGACGCAATCGTAGCTACCGTCCAGCAAATCCTGATATCGAGTGCTCAGCCCGTCCGTCATGGAGGGCAGGTTATAAGCCTCTACCCCAGCTTCAAACTGCCCCGCAGGGGCCACGTTTTCGCAGCCCGGTCTGCGAAAAAGCGTAGTCGCTTACGAGCTGAGTGTTTGCATCTTGTGAGCAGATTTGTCAGGCCAGAGCAGGAATGATGGTGTGTTCGGTGAGGCGGCGGCCAGCAGCGATGGCGGCGCGGCCAGCGCGGGTGAGATAGTAGCGATAGGTGCCGAGGACGCGTTTGATGACGCCGAGATGGCGCAGACGGACGAGTTGTCGGGATAGGGTGGCGGGAGAGGATTGGCCGAGGAGCGGCAGTAGGTCGGCGCGGCGGAGACCAGCGATATTGAAGCCGGGACGCTGG
>DASXOK010000625.1:0-2884 GCA_036494425.1 Pseudolabrys sp. | reverse complement strand
CTCGCCGTCGATCCTCAATGCCTCGCCGGAAGCCGCGGCCATGGGCGGGCTCGCGCTCTTGCGCACGGGAGACCGCATTCGCATCGATCTCGGCAAGGGCAACGCCGACATCCTGCTGTCGAAAGAGGAACTCGCCAAGCGGCGCGCGGCGCTCGAAGCGCGCGGCGGCTTTCATTATCCCGAGAGTCAGACGCCGTGGCAGGAAATCCAGCGCTCTATGGTCGATCAACTCGCCGATGGAATGGTGCTCAAGCCCGCGGTGAAATACCATCGCATCGCGCAGACGAGCGTCCCCAGGGACAATCATTAGACGACGGCAGATCGCCGTTGCACTGATTTGGCCCCTCGCGGGAAGAGCGGAGCAAGACGCAAACAAACCGGAAAACGAACGAGGTTTACGTGAGCGGACGACTTGCAGGCAAGCGCGCCTTCATCACAGCGGCCGGCCAGGGCATCGGCGCCGCCGTCGCCAGCGCCTTCATCGCCGAAGGCGCCGACGTGATCGCTACCGATCTGGACGCTGGCAAGCTTTCGGCGCTCAAGACCGACAAACGCTTCGCGCTCGATGCACGCTCGACAAACGACGTCGAAACCCTGGCGAGGAAGGTGATCGACACGTTCGGTGCCCCGAACATCCTCGTCAATTGCGCCGGCTACGTGCATCAGGGCAGCGTGCTTGATTGCTCCGAGGCGGATTGGGACTTTTCGTTCGACTTGAACGTCAAGTCGATGCATCGCACGTTGCGCGCCTTCCTGCCGGCGATGCTGAAGAACCGCGGCGGTTCCATCGTCAACATCTCCTCCGCGGTGTCGTCGATCCGCGGAGTGCCGAACCGCTATGTCTACGGCGCGACCAAGGCCGCCGTCATCGGCCTTACCAAGGCAGTTGCCGCCGACTTCATCCGCCAGGGCATCCGCTGCAATGCGATCTGCCCCGGCACGATCCAGTCGCCGTCATTCGACGAACGTGTGGAGGCGACGGCGCAAAGCTCCGGCCAGACGGCACAAAAGACTTATCAGGACTTCGTCGCGCGCCAGCCGATCGGCCGCCTCGGCACTGCCGAAGAGGTCGCGGCGCTTGCCTTGTTCCTGGCGTCGGATGAATCGAGCTACATCACCGGCCAACCGCATCTCGTCGACGGCGGCATGGCGCTTTGATGCGCTGATCCTGCGCGAACTGACGGCGGCTGCCGCACTGCACGCGGCCTCTCGAAAGCTCTTTGGTTTTCCAAATTTGCCGCTACAATCATTGGCGTTGTAGCGGGCCAAACCCAAAAAGAGCCCGCAGTTCGGGAGGAACTATGGCGTCCGTCGTGATCCGCGACGTGCGCAAGGCGTTTGGCCTGACGCCGGTAATTCACGGCGTCACGATCACGATCGATGACGGCGAATTCGTCGTGCTTGTCGGTCCATCGGGCTGTGGCAAATCGACCTTGCTGCGCATGATCGCGGGATTGGAGAACATCACCGCTGGCGAGCTTGCGATCGGCGATCGCATCGTCAACCACCTGCCGCCGAAAGAGCGCGACGTGGCGATGGTGTTCCAGAACTACGCGCTCTATCCGCACATGACCGTCGCGGCCAACATGGCTTTCTCCATGAAGCTGCGCGGCGCGCCGAAAGAAGAGATCGACACGCGCGTCAAGCGCGCGGCGGAGATCCTCGGCCTTTCGCAATTGCTCGAGCGGTTCCCGCGCCAACTCTCCGGCGGCCAGCGTCAGCGCGTCGCGATGGGCCGTGCCATCGTGCGCGATCCGCAGGTGTTCTTGTTCGACGAGCCATTATCAAATCTCGATGCCAAGCTGCGCGTGCAGATGCGCACCGAGATCAAGGAGCTGCATCAGCGGCTCAAGACGACGACGATCTACGTCACACACGACCAGATCGAAGCCATGACCATGGCCGACAAGATCGTGGTGATGCATGATGGCCGTGTCGAGCAGATCGGCGCGCCGCTCGAGCTTTACGACCGGCCGCAGAATCTCTTCGTCGCCGGCTTCATCGGCTCGCCGGCGATGAATTTCCTGCGCGGCTCCATCCGTGCGAACGGCAAGCTCGAATTCCAGGGACCGGGAGACGCGCGTCTGCCGCTCGCAACGGCGCCGCAGGGGAGCGATGGCCGCGCCGCGGTCTACGGCGTGCGCCCCGAGCACTTCACGCTCGCCGATGACGGCGCCGACGCCACAATCCAGGTGGTCGAACCGACCGGCTCGGAAATTCAGATCGTCGCGCAGATGGGCGGCGCCGACATTACCGCCGCGTTCCGCGAGCGGCATCCTTTCAAGCCGGGCGACAAGATCCGGCTGAAACCCGATCCCCGCGTCGTGCATCTTTTCGATGCCGAAACGGGGCAACGGCTCACTAACTGACAACAAAGAACCGGAGGAACGTTCATGACGACGATTACTCGCCGCACTTTATTGCAGAGCGGCACGGCGGCGGCTGCGGCCGGCGCATTGACCGGCCCGGCGCTGCTCGGCTGGACCAAGGCCTGGGCGCAGTCGGCGCCGTGGAAGCCGGAGCAGGGCGCGCAGCTCTCGATCCTGCGCTGGAAATATTTCGTGCAGGCCGAAGACGACAAGTTCGTCGCGCTCACGGAAGCCTTTACCAAGGCGACCGGCGTCAAGATCACCATCAGCCGCGAGTCCTATGAAGACGTGCAGCCGAAGGCGTCCGTCGCGGCCAATACCGGCGCGGGTCCGGATTTGTTTTGGGGACTCTATTCGCTGCCGCATCTCTTCCCGCAGAAGGTCCTGGATGTGACCGACGTCGCCGATTACCTCGGCAAGAAGTACGGCGGCTGGGTCGACAGCGCGGTGAAGTACGGCAAGGAAGGCAACAAGTGGGTCGGCATTCCGATCTGCTACACCGGCAGCCTGATGAA
>DASXOK010000624.1:0-1587 GCA_036494425.1 Pseudolabrys sp. | reverse complement strand
TGGCCAGCTTGAGTACGTCCTGGGCGAGGTCGCTGATCTGGGAGTCGGGGAAACCGCTCGCCTGCGCTTCGAATATCTTCGTCTTCAAGGCGTCGATCTGTTTGGCCGTCGCTACGTATTGCTCAGTGAGCGCCAGCAATTTGTCGAGGCGCGCGCGGTTCTGCGGATAGAAGATCACCTTTTTCAGGTCAGCGATCTTTTCGGTGACAATGCCCCGGTTCTTGACCGCGGCGGCGACCGCCTGCTTCGACATGTCAGGGATCGTGGCCAGGCGGACGTCGCGCACCGCAAGCTGAAGCTGACTGAATGCGTAACGGGCATCGAGAACGCCTTGCACGATGACCTGACGCCGATTCACATCTTCATTGGCGCTCATGGCAGTCGCATTGTTGATCATCTCAATCGCGATCATGCCGATGACAAGCAGGATGCCGATGATGGACATCGCTGCGAGCTTGTAACCAATCCGGATATTGGAGAGGCGCAACATTTCAACACTTCCTCGGGCGTTACAAAACGAGTCCAGCCAGCGTTTAACGTCTTATGTGGGATCGACCCGACGTGAGTTCGTCCCTGTGGGTGCTTTACGCGGCCGCGCCGATCCTGAGCGCGGCGTGATCCTCATCGCCGATTTGCATCGTGAGAAGGTTCGGAAGGTCGATCAATGCGATCATGCCGGCTTCGGTGGTCACCAGGCCGGAGAGGAAGCTTACGCGCTGCGCCTGCGCGACGCGGGGTACCGGCTTGATCTGCGTGACGTCGAGCGAGACGATGTCCAACACGCGATCGGCGAGCAGCCCGATCGGCTTGGAGGCGATCTGCACGATGATGACGATGTGCAGCGGCGTCGCCTGCGTCAGACCCTGGCCGAAGCGGCAGCGGAGATCGACGATCGGGACGATGACGCCACGCAGATTGAGCACGCCGCGGACGTAATCCGGCTGGCGCGGCAAGGGGGTGATGTCCGTCCAGCCCTTGATCTCGCGCACTGCCATGATGTCAACGCCGTACTGATCGTCGCCAATGGCGAAGCTGATGAGTTGAGTCGGAAATGCCGTGGCGCGCGCAGGGTCGGCCAATTCGGGCTGGCTCGCGGCAAGAGGCGGCGAAGCGACGACTGGCTCGGTCATATTGTCCCAAAGCTCGCTCTGCGGAGTCATTGAAAAGGCAGGGGAAGTCGGAATTTCCCGCGCACGTGAAAGATGAGCGCGCGCAATTGCAGATTGGTTAACTGCGCGGCGGATTGTTCATCGGGCACGATGTTTTGCTGCGGCAATGCCGAATTTTAATAAACTAGATTATAATTTTTATTGCGCGCCGGTGCTCGGCACCGCGCAAAACGGCTGCGGCGCCGGCAGCGAATGGAGCGGATGAAGGCTGCCGACGGCAGGCTTTCATCCGCGCCAAATCATCCGTCTTGCATCAGAAGTCTTTCCACTCATCGGTATCGAGCGCGGTGGCGAGCGCGGTCTGCATGCGGCCGACCGGGTTGCGCGGCGCAGCGGTGCGAGCGGGAGCGGCGCGGCGCGTCGGTGCTGGAGCCGCCGCGTGCTGTGCCGGACGCGCAGCCTTGGGTTCGGGGGCGGC
>DASXOK010000623.1:0-9826 GCA_036494425.1 Pseudolabrys sp. | reverse complement strand
ATCGCCGACGAAGACCGGCTGGAAGCGTGTCGCCCCGCCGCCGATCAGCGGCAGCGCCGGCGCCATGCGCGCCAGCGACGCGAAGCGGTTGAAGAAGTCGTCTTCCGGCCCGAACATGATCGACGGCCGCATGATGGTGGCGGACGGTTGCGCCGACAGCACCAGGTTCTCGGCCTGCGCTTTCGTCCGCGCATAGCGGGCGCGCGAATTCTCGTCGGCGCCGATGGCGGATACGTGCACCAGGCCGGCGCCATGCAAATTGGCGGCCAGGGCCACCTGCTCGGCGCCGAAGGCATGCACCGCATCGAAGCGCTGGCGGCCGCGCTCGTACAGGATGCCGACCAGGTTGATCAGCACATGCGCGTCGCGCGCGGCGGCTTCGACCGAGGCCGTGTTGCGCAGGTTGGCCTGTACGGCGTGGATCTGGCCGACGCGGCCAAGCGGCTGCAGGTGACCGGCAAGCTCGGGCCGGCGCACCGCGACGCGGATGCGGTAATGGCGCTTGGCGAGCGCCCGGACCACATGGCGGCCGAGGAAGCCCGACCCGCCATAGACGGTAACCAGGGTATCGTAGGGGCTGCGTGCGGTCATGCCGCTCTCGCTCGTATGTCCGGCGGGGGTTGTCTCAAGTCCGGGCAATACAGGATCGGCCCGGGCCTGTACAGGGCCAGCAAAGCCTCAATTGACAAGCCGTTAGCGGCTCCGTACCTATCCCCCGCCTGCCCAGGTGGCGGAATTGGTAGACGCACTAGTTTCAGGTACTAGCGGTGAAAGCCGTGGAGGTTCGAGTCCTCTCCTGGGCACCATATCCCCTCGCATGATCGGCGACCGCCTCTGACCGTCCGAACGGACCAGGTGTGCGCGAAAGCCGTTTGGAACACCCGCGATTCAGGCTAAGGGAAGCGAGGTAACCATGCCTCGCGAGCCAGACAGCCGAATGACCATCCGCCTGCATCGGGGCGATCTGCCCGACCTCACCGCCTACAAGGGCGCGGTGGCCATCGACACCGAGACCATGGGTCTCGATCCCAATCGCGACCGGCTTTGCGTCGTGCAGCTGTCGCCCGGCGACGGCTCCGCCGACGTCGTGCAGATCGCGGCCGGCCAGACGCGCGCGCCGAATCTCGAGCGGCTGCTCGCCGACCCGGCCGTGGTGAAGATCTTCCATTTCGCGCGGTTCGATCTCGGCGTGCTGTTCAAGACCTTCGGCGTCATGCCGATGCCGGTCTATTGCACCAAGATCGCCTCGCGGCTCACCCGCACCTATACCGACAAGCACGGTCTCAAGGACCTGAGCCGCGAACTGCTCGGCGTCGATCTCTCGAAACAGCAGCAATCCTCGGACTGGGGCGCCGACACGCTCACCGACGCACAGGTGGCCTACGCGGCGAGTGACGTGCTGCATCTGCATGCCCTGCGCGAGCGGCTGGACACGATGCTGGCGCGCGAGGGGCGCACCGAGTTGGCAGCGGCCTGCTTTAATTTCCTGCCGAACCGGGTGCAGCTCGATCTCGCCGGCTGGGCGCGCGAGGATATTTTCTCGCATTCGTCCAAGCCGTTGGAATAAGGCGTTTATTGGTTAGCGCGCCGGTGCGTCGCTGTGCCCGCGCGTTGCCGCCGCGGGGCCATATTCGCCCCGCATATGTTGCCTTGCGGGGTGTAACGTGATTTCCGAAGCCGAATGACAGCGGAGCTTGGTGCCGGTGCCGGCACAGGATCTCGAAGAATGTCCGCCCGGATGGTCGGCTAGCGAACTTAAGGGTGGTTTTCGGGAGGCTCATGCGTGCCAACGTGCTAGTCAGTGCCGTGACTTGGCGTAAGTGACTTGTCGGAAGTGATCAGACCAGCGACATGAACCGTGTGATCGCCGCACAGACCGATCAGGAAACCGCGCGCGCCCATTGGACGATGGGACGCCGCGACAGCGAACGCGCGTTCCGCGCCGCGCGGCGCCATAGCAAGGTCGTGCGCGTGCTGCGCATCACCGTTCCGATCGCCGTTGTGACCGGCTGCGTCGTCATGTTCCTTGTCACCTACTTCAATCCGCTGCGCATGCTCGCCAAGCTGCCGATCAACCTCAACGATCTCATCATCTCCGGCACCAAGGTCACGATGGAGCAGCCGCGCATGTCGGGCTTCACGCGCGACTCACGCGCCTATCAGTTGTCCGCCGACGCCGCGGCGCAGGATCTCACAAAGCCGGACCTGGTCGAGCTGCGCAAGATCCACGCGCAAGTGCAGATGCAGGACAACAGCACGATGAAGATGTCGGCGGACAACGGCATCTACAACAGCAAGAACGAGACGCTCAAGCTGGACAACAACATCCTGCTCTCGTCGTCGGGCGGATATACCGGCCGCCTGAGCGAAGCCATGGTCAATATCCGCACGGGCAATGTCGTATCGAATCAGCCGGTCGAATTGCAGATGCTGCAAGGTAAGTTGAACGCCAACAAGCTCGAGATTGTCGATAATGGCGATCTGGTGCGCTTCCACGACGGCGTCGTGATGGATATGAAGCTCGACAACAGCGCGGCCGCCCAGCAGAAGAAGGCCGGGGCGCCATGACCGCGATGCGCAGATTTGCCGTGTTGCTGGTTGCTTCGGCACTGGCAATGGCCGGCGCCGGGCTGCATGCGCAGCCGCAGACGGCGAAGGGCCCGCCCAACGCCTTGCAGGGCTTCTCGCAGAACCGCGACGAGCCGGTGCATATCGAAGCCTCGACACTCGAAGTGCGCGACAAAGAGAAGGTCGCGACCTTCAGCGGCAACGTGCGCGTCAAGCAGGGCGATACCGGCATGCGCTGCAAGACGCTGGTGGTGTTCTACGAGCAGGATGAGACCAACGGCAAAGCCGACGACAAAAACAAGACTCCCGAGAAGGGCAAGCCCATGCAGGCGGCCACGCCCGGGCCCGGCGGTAATCAGAAGATCAAGCGGCTCGAGGCGCGCGGGGGCGTCGTCGTGACGCAGAAGGAGCAGACCGCTACCGGCGAGCTCGGCATCTTCGACATGGCCACACAAACCATCACCCTCACCGGTAACGTGGTGATGACGCAAGGACAGAACGTACTCAAGGGCGACAAGCTGATGGTCGATATGGCGACCGGGGTGTCGCGGGTCGAGTCGGGCAAGAACGGCGAGGGCCGGGTGCAGGGTCTGTTCCTGCCGAGCAGCGGCGAAGGCCTGAATATGATGAAGCCCGGCGGCGGCGGCGGTGCGAAGCCGGCCCAGCAGGGCAATGGTGCGAAGCCGGCCCAGCAAGGCAATGGCGCAAAGGCGCAGCAGCCGATGTCGCTGCGGCCGTTCAATTGAACGCAATGGCGATGACAGACTCTCCGGCGGCTCATATAGCGCGGGAATCATCTAAAGTCGTATGCCCGGTGTGCGCGGGCTATAGGCTTGACCGGATCAAGCGCGACGAGGTCGCCGGGTGAATATCCTCACGCTTTTCCAGCGCCGTCCGGCCAAGCCGCGCCGCCCCGCGGGGCAGCCGCAGGCGCGCGCGCCGCACCCGGCGCATGGCAACGGGCAGCATGCGCCGCCGCAGACCGCACGGCCGCCTCAGCAGCCGCAGCAACCGCAGGCGGTCCGGCAGCAGCGCCGCGACGGCGACCGCCGCCAGGCGGTGCGGCATGCGTATCTCGCGGCGCATGGCATCGAGAAAAGCTTCGGCGGGCGCAAGGTCGTGCGCGGCGTCACGCTCTATGTGCGGCGGGGCGAGGCGGTCGGCCTGCTCGGGCCCAACGGGGCCGGCAAGACGACGGTATTCTACATGATCACCGGCCTCATCAAGGCCGACCGCGGACGCATCGAGCTCGACGGCTACGACGTCACGGTGCTGCCGATGTATCAGCGCGCGCGGCTCGGCATCGGCTATCTGCCGCAGGAAGCTTCGATCTTCCGTGGCCTCAATGTGGAAGAAAACATCCGCGCGGTGCTGGAAGTGGTCGAGCCCGATCGCCGCCGCCGCGAAGCCGATCTCAATGCGCTGCTCGAGGAATTCAACATCGCGCGCCTGCGCAAGACGCCGACCATCGCGCTCTCAGGCGGCGAACGGCGCCGCGTCGAGATTGCGCGCGCACTGGCGACGCGGCCGAGCTACATGCTGCTCGATGAGCCTTTCGCCGGCATCGATCCGATTGCCGTCGGCGATATCCAGCAGCTCGTGCGGCATCTGACCAATCGCGGCATCGGCGTGCTGATCACGGATCACAACGTCCGCGAGACTCTGGGTCTGACCGACCGCGCCTATATCATCTATTCGGGTGAGGTGCTGATGGAGGGGAGCCCGGACGACATCGTCAACAATCCCGACGTGCGGCGGCTCTATCTCGGCGAAGAATTTCGGCTTTAGCCCACCCGGCTGCTTGGCTGCTGAGGTGCAAAGGTAGGCAGTGCACAATATTTGTTCAATGCCGCACTGCGGAATCGCGTATCGCCTCGGCAAAGGAACTGGTATAGAAACGAGAAGCAAGAATTAGACCAGTTTCCGCCGGGAAACCACAGATGGCGCTTTCTCAACGCCTGGAGTTCCGCCAGACACAAGCGCTGGTGATGACGCCGCAGCTGATGCAAGCCATCAAGCTGCTGCAGCTCTCCAGCCTTGATCTCGCCGCCTATGTCGAGGGCGAGCTCGAGCGCAATCCGCTGCTCGAGCGAGCCAATGATGATGACGCGCCTGGGCCTGCGGCCGAAGCCGAGGCCGAGGCTTCCCGCGCCAGCGGCGACAGGGACGACGATGGCGGCGCCACGCCCGATTGGATCGGCGCCGACCTCGAAACCAGCCGGACGTCGATGGAGCAGGGGCTCGGCACCGAACTGGAGAACGTGTTCCCCGACGATGGCGCCCCCAAAGCGGCAAGTGCGGAAATGCCGCCACCTGCCTATTCGGAATGGTCGGGCTCCGGCGGCGGCGGCACGGATGACGGCGACTACAATCTCGAAGCCTTCGTCTCGGCCGAGACCACGCTCGCCGCGCATCTCGCGGAGCAGCTCGCGCTGGCGATCCCCGATCCCGCGCAACGCATGATCGGCCAATACCTCGTCGATATGGTCGACGAGGCCGGCTATCTCACCGGCGACCTTGCGAGCGTCGCCGAGAAGCTCGCCGCGCCGCTCGCTCAAGTCGAAGCCGTGCTCACGAAGCTGCAAGCCTTCGATCCGGCCGGCGTCTGCGCGCGCAATCTCACCGAATGTCTCGCGATCCAACTCAAAGAGCGCGACCGCTACGATCCGGCGATGCGGGCTTTGGTCGAGCATCTCGATCTCTTGGCCAAGCGCGATCTCGCGGCGCTGCGCCGCGTCTGCGGTGTCAATGACGAAGATCTCGCCGACATGATCGGTGAAATCCGCAGCCTCAATCCGAAGCCAGGTCTCGCTTTCGGTTCGACAGTAGTGCAGCCGATCGTGCCCGACGTGTTCGTGCGCGCGGCGCCAGACGGCACCTGGCAGGTCGAATTGAATTCCGACACCTTGCCGAAAGTGCTGATCAATCAACGTTATTATGCACAGGTCGCGAAAGCGACGCGCGGCGAGAAAGACAAGTCATACGTCGCCGATTGTCTGCAAACGGCAACATGGCTCGTGCGCGCGCTCGATCAACGCGCCAAGACGATCCTCAAAGTATCAAGCGAGATCGTGCGTCAGCAGGACGGCTTCTTCGCTCATGGCGTCCAACATCTGCGTCCGCTCAATTTGAAGACGGTCGCCGACGCCATCGGCATGCACGAGTCCACCGTCTCACGCGTCACCGCCAACAAATACATGGCGACGAGCCGCGGTATCTTCGAATTGAAATACTTCTTCACTTCGTCGATCGCATCCGCCAACGGCGGCGAGGCCCATTCCGCCGAAGCGGTGCGTCATCGCATCCGACAGCTCATCGACGGCGAGACGGCGGCGGAGATTCTCTCCGACGATACGATTGTGGAAAAGTTGCGCGGCGCCGGCATCGATATCGCCCGCCGGACGGTCGCCAAGTACCGCGAAGCCATGCGGATACCCTCTTCGGTGCAACGGAGGCGGGAGAAACAAGCGGCGACGGCATGACGCTACTCGCGCACCATTGACGTGAGGAACGTTTCCACGCTGAAATCTTTGGCACCGGGCGGGTGTGATCCCCGAAGCCCCGCGAAGTGCGGGAACCGGCTTCCGGCGAATCACGCACCCGCGCGGGTCAGGCGCGGCTTAGGCGCCGCGCGCACTCAGAGGAGGCGTCGTATGCCTTTGCGCGTTTCGGGGCGGAACATCAACGTCGGCATGGCACTTCAGCAACGCATCACGGACCGCGTCGCGGAGGCGACGTCGAAGTACTTCCGCGGCGGCTATTCGGGCCACGCGACCGTTGGTCGCGATGGCTTCGGTTTCCGTACGGAGTGCATCCTGCACCTGGACTCCGGGGCCTTGCTCGAAGCCGAAGGCATGGCCGCCGACGCCTATGACAGCGCCGAACAAGCCGCTTTGCGCATCGAAAAGCGCCTGCGCCGCTATAAACGCCGGCGCAAGGACCAAGGGGCCCGGCGGGGTGCCTGACGTTAACGCATGCGAGAAAAAGGGGCAGGTGTTGCCCAGGGGCGGCCATTGACGCAGGCGGCGGCCCCTCCTATGGTCCGCCGCCTTCAACATCCCCTTGCAATTCGGCGCCGTCATTTCCGATCTTGGACACGTCCATGACGCTCTCCGATCTCGTTGCACCGAACGCAATCCTTCCGGCGCTCAAGGTCAACAACAAGAAGCAAGCAATCCAGGAGTTGGCCGCGCGCGCGGCTGAACTCACGGGGCAGAACGAACGCGCGATCCTGGAAATTCTTCTGCAGCGCGAGAAGTTGGGTTCGACGGCGGTCGGCAATGGCGTCGCCATTCCGCACGGCAAGCTGCCCAAGCTCGGACGGCTGTTCGGTTTGTTCGCGCGGCTGGAGCGTCCGATCGATTTCGAGGCGCTGGATTCGCAGCCGGTCGATCTCGTGTTCCTGCTCCTGGCGCCGGAAGCGGCGGGCGCCGATCACTTGAAGGCGCTGGCGCGCGTCGCGCGTTTGTTGCGCGATGCGGAAATCGCACGGCGTTTGCGTGAATCGCGCGATGCCGACGCGATCTACGCGGTGCTGTCGATGCCGCCGGCGAGCAGCGCGGCATAAGCCGCAGCCGTCATCATCCGCGTAAGCGGATGATCCAATACGCACCGTGATCTCGGCATCACATTGGTGGATGGTGATTACTGGATGCCCCGCTTTCGCGGGGCATGACAGCTTTCATTTGGAGGGTGCCTCAGTGCACACTTACGGCCTCGAGCTCCTGGCTCCAGGCATTGGCGAGCGCGGCTTCGCGCGTATCGGTGAGCATGATCGGCGTGCCGTCGGCCGCGTGCAGCGCGAACAGCGTGATACCCGGCTCGATCTTCGGCGCCTGCGGAAACATCGTGGCGACGTCCTCAGAGCGCACTTCTTTCACATAGGCAATGTGGCCGTCGCCGAGATGCGCCAGCGCTTCCTGTGTGATTGCCGGGTGGGCGGTATCCATTTCGATGGCTTTATCGTTCGTCATGGCCCTCGACTCCTCTTTTTAATGAACGCTTGACGCGGTCGAGTCCTACTTCACGAGTTCGTCATTCCAGCTCGTTGATCGCGATCGTCTTCACGATCCGTTCCGGCTGCGGCCGGACGAGATCGATCGACAGCAGGCCGTTTTTCAGGTCCGCGCCAAGCACCTCCATGCCGTCCGCCAGCACGAAGGTACGCTGGAATTGGCGAGCGGCGATGCCGCGGTGGAGATATTGGCGGGTCTTGTCGTCCTGCTGGCGCCCGCGGATCACCAATTGGCTTTCCTCGATCGACACATCGAGTTGATCGCGGGTGAAGCCGGCGACCGCGAGCGTGATGCGCAACCGCTCCGGACTCTGTCCGTCGCGTGCGACCCGTTCGATGTTGTAAGGCGGGTAGCCGTCCGCGCCCTTGGCGACGCGGTCGAGGATTCGCTCGATCTCGTCGAAGCCCAACAGGAACGGGCTGGACAGGGTCGGAACTCGTGACATGGTCTCAAAGCCCTCGCTTGAAGCGACTTTGACTTGGAAGGGCCCTGTAAGGCGCCCCAACCAGACGGCACCCTGCCGCCCGGTCACTGCCTAATATGGGCGGAGCCGGTTAATGGTTCAAGAACCAGGTGGAACCGGGCTCTGCGCGGCGCAAAACCGCGGTTTTTGGTGCTGAATCCGCCCCGCTTGGGGGCGATGACTTGTTATTGGACGATGATGTCGCCGGAGCCTTGTTCGCAGCGATTTAGCGAATCGGAATGGCAAAAAGTCCCGTTTTAACCGCTTAAATTAAGCATGCACGTTTGCCTTGTTTGGTCAAAAATTTCTTAAAATCCGAGCAACCGCGTTTAGCCTCGCTAGTATCCCGCGCGCCTGACGAACAGACGATTGCGTTCGTCAGAAAGCGGGGGAGCGGAAATTGCTGACACGAAGCATTGATCCCGACTTCGATCTGACGATCGAAGAAAGGCTATTTCGCAGCGCCAAGCGCGTGAGTTTCTTCTTCGCCGGCACGGCGCTGACGCTCGCCACACTCGATCTGATGAACGTGCGCGTGGTCGAAGCGGCTGCCGAATACATTCACGACACGCACGTGAACGTCGCCGACGTTCCCGGCGAGATCGGCACGCGCCTGCAAAACATCTCGTTCACGTGGTCCGAGCCGCAAACCGCGGCCGTGACCGTGCCGATCCCGCGCGGCGATGTCGCGAAGCTTCCCGATCGTGTGCCAGCGCGTCTTGCCGTTACCAAACAGACGCCGAGGAATGGTCCGTCGCCGGTCGCCGCACTCGATGACGCGCGTCATCTCGATGCGGTGGAAGTCGCAATGGCCGCGCCTGCAAGCATGACAACCGGTGCGGTCAAGAGCGAAACGCCTGCCACGGCCGCAATGGCGCATGCGCCGGCGACCGGCATGGCCGACGCGCCGTTCCGCCTCGCCAGCGCTGACGCGACGGCGTTGCCGAATTCGCTCGTGGCCACGGGCACTGCGCCGTCGCTGGGACAGATTTCGCTGCCGCGACAGATCGCCATTCTGCCGCCGCCGGCGCCGGGCGTGCCGCCGCCGTCTCCGGCTGAACGGCTGCATCTCGAAGGCAAGGCGCGCGCGAAAGCCGAAAAGTGTCTCGCCAATGCGATTTATTTCGAGGCGCGCAGCGAACCGCTGAAAGGGCAGATCGCTGTGGCGCAGGTGGTGATGAACCGCGTGTTCTCCGGCTTCTATCCGAACGATGTCTGCGGCGTCATTTATCAGAACGCGCATCGCCATCTCGCCTGCCAGTTCACCTTCGCCTGCGACGGCAAGAGCAAAGCGATCAACGAGCGCGGCGCCTGGGCGCGCGCCAATCGCATCGCCAAGCAGACGCTCGACGGCAAGCTCTACGAGATCGCAGTCGGCACTTCGACGCACTATCACGCGGTCTATGTGCATCCGAACTGGGTGCACGAGATGAAGAAGTTCGTGCGCTTCGGCATTCACAATTTCTATCGGCCCTATGCCTGGGGCAACGGCTCCGATGAGCCGATCTGGTCGAAGGAGCAACTCGCGTCGAACAAGAAGAAATAGCCGAAAGGTTGCTGCCTTACTGCGGCGGCGTGCCGTTCTCGCGCAGCACGTCGCCCGCGAGATACAACGATCCAGTGATGAGGATGCGCGGCGGCGGATCGAGGTCCAGCTTGCGCACAGCTTCCAGCGCCTCGGCGAGATTGTCGCGGCTGGTCGACGGCAGGCCGATCGACCTTGCGCAATCAGCCACCGTTTCGGCGGGCAGGCCTTTCTCGGCGCCCGGCACCGGCACCG
>DASXOK010000622.1:0-1597 GCA_036494425.1 Pseudolabrys sp. | reverse complement strand
CGACGGAGACACATTCCCCGGGGCCTTACGATCCCAACGGGAGCTGTCCCTGGCCGAGCTCGTGGGTTCGGTCATATGGCGCCCACCTACTTATGTAGGTTCCCGGGATCACGCTCTGACGGCCATTGCGGCTCCGCACTTTCCCTCATCGTCATTCCGGGGCGCGCCGAAGGCGCGAACCCGGAATCCGGACACAGGCGCGAAGCTTGCCTCTGGATTCCGGGTCCGCCTGCTTTGCAGGCGTCCCGGAATGACGAGTATGCTGAGGCCATGAGCACATCTCTTTCCAAGCAAGATCAGAAAACCAAAGTCCGCGCCGAAGTCCTTGCGCTTCGCGACGCTCTGCCGGCGGAGGTGCGGGCGGCGGCGGCGGAGACAATCGCGGCGCGGCCGTTTCCGATTGCGGTGCCGAAGGGAGCGATCGTCTCCGGCTTCATGCCGCTCAAGAGCGAAATCAATCCGCTGCCGTTCATGCGCAAGTTCGCCGACGCCGGCGCGAGACTGGCGCTGCCCTGCATCGCGGGCCGCGGCAAGCCGCTGATCATGCGCGCCTATGCCTTCGGGGATGAGTTCGCACGCGGCCAGTGGGGCATCCGCGAGCCGCTGCCGACCGCGGCGGAGGTGGCGCCCGACATTCTGATCGTGCCGCTCGCCGCCTTCGACAGGACCGGTAATCGCATCGGCTATGGGGCCGGCTATTACGACATGACCATCAATGCATTGCGTGCGAAGAAGAGAGTTACCGCCATCGGCATTGCCTTCGCGGCGCAGCAATTTACCGCCGTACCCGCCACAGACCGCGACGAGCGGCTCGATCTCGTGCTAACGGAAAAAGAGGCGTTCGATTTTCGCGGATATTGAAGGCATGCGCATTTTGTTCATTGGCGACGTCGTCGGCCGTACAGGCCGGGCGATGATCACCGAAAACCTCCCCAAGCTGATTGCCAAGTGGGCGCTCGACCTGGTCGTGGTCAACGGCGAGAATGCGGCCGGCGGCTTCGGCATCACTGAGACGATCTATCACGATTTCATCGATGCCGGTGCCGACGCCATCACGCTCGGCAATCACGCCTGGGATCAGCGCGAGGCGCTGGTGTTCATCGAGCGCGCGCCGCGCCTGATTCGTCCGGTGAACTATCCGGCCGGCACGCCGGGCCGCGGCGCGGCACTCGTCGACACCAAGAACGGCAAGCGCGCGCTGGTGATCAATGCGATGGGGCGCGTGTTCATGGATGCCCTCGACGATCCCTTCGCGGCGGTCGAGCGCGAGCTTGCCGCCTGTCCCTTGAAGCTCGCCGCCGATGCGATCGTCATCGATCTACACGGCGAGGCGACCAGCGAGAAGCAGGCGATGGGCTATTTCGTCGATGGCCGCGCCACCATGCTGGTCGGCACGCACACGCATGTGCCGACGGCCGACTATCGTCTCCTGCCCGGGCGCACCGCTTTCATGTCGGATGTCGGCATGACCGGCGACTTCGACTCCGTCATCGGCATGGTGAAGGACGAGCCGTTGACACGCTTCCTGCGCAAGGTGCCGGGCTCGAAGTTCGAGGCGGCGGGCGGACCGGCGACGCTCTGTGGTATCGCGGTGGAG
>DASXOK010000621.1:0-7220 GCA_036494425.1 Pseudolabrys sp. | reverse complement strand
AAGCTCGGCCCGTCGGTGACGTTCTACAAGATCGGCTATCAGCTCGTGTATGCCGGCGGCATTCAGTTTGCCGCCGGGCTGATCGCCGCCGGAAAACAGATGTTCCTCGATCTCAAGCTGCACGACATCGGCAATACGGTCGCCAAGGGCGTCGAGAGCGTCGCGCAGATGGGCGTGAAATTCATCACGGTGCATGCCTATCCGCAGACGATGAAATCGGCCGTGGAGGGCGCCCGCGGCTCCAGCCTGGAGATCCTCGCCGTGACGGTGCTGACGTCGTACGACGATGCCGATCTCAAGGAAGCCGGCTACCGCACGAATGTCGC
Source organism: Pseudolabrys sp. (assembly GCA_036494425.1). Lineage (GTDB taxonomy): Bacteria > Pseudomonadota > Alphaproteobacteria > Rhizobiales > Xanthobacteraceae > Pseudolabrys. The sequence goes on along the minus strand of DASXOK010000621.1, from coordinate 6,894 downwards.
CGAACTTGCCGCGCTACGCGCGCAACAGGCGCGCGATATCGGCATCCATGGCCTGATCTGCTCGCCGGAGGAGGTGACAAATCTGCGCAACATCACGGGTCAAGGCATGGCGCTGGTGACGCCCGGCATCCGGCCGGTCGGCAGCGCCGCCGGCGATCAGAAGCGCTTCACGACACCGGCGAAGGCGATTGCCGCCGGCGCGGACTATCTCGTGGTGGGACGGCCGATCGTCGATGCGCCGGATCCCAAGGTGGCGGCCGACGCCATCGTTGCTGAGATCGAAGGTGCCAGCAAAACTTAGGGAGGATGATGATGCCCAAGGGCTATTGGATCGCCCGTGTCGATGTGGCCAATGACGAGGGCTACAAGCCCTATGCGCTGGCCAACAATACGATCTTCAAGAATTTCGGCGGGCGCTTCATTGTGCGCGCCGGTCCCTTCGAGGCGCCGGAAGGCACGCCGCGCTCGCGCAACGTGGTGATCGAGTTTCCCGACTACGCCACCGCGCTCGCCTGCTACAACTCGCCGGAATATCAGGCCAACATCAAGGTGCGGCAGCCGCATTCGACGGCCGAGATCGTCATCATCGAGGGTTATGACGGCCCGTAGCCTTAGTTGTCATTCCGGGGCGCGGCCGTAAGGCCGCGAGCCCGGAATCCATAACCCCAGCGCTGGGAGTATGGATTCCGGGCCCGCCACTACGCGGCGTCCCGGAACGACAGGTGGGCGGGGAGAGGTGACAGGTCCCGCGTCCGCCCACTATACCCAGCCCATAAGTCCGGGAGCAGACATCCATGTCCGACATGCGATTGATCGTGGCGGGGGCGGGCGGGCGGATGGGCCGCACGCTGGTGAAGGCGATCGCCGAGACCAAGGGCCTTGCGCTTGCCGGCGCACTTGAGGACGCGCGTTCGCCGCTGATCGGCTGGGATGCGGGCATGCTGGCCGGCGTCAGCGAGCTCGGCGTCAAGCTCATGGGCGACCCCGCGGCCGTGATGGACAAGGCCGACGGCATCGTCGACTTCACGATCCCGGCCGCGACCATGAGCCTGAACGCGGCGGCGGCCAAGGCAGGCAAAGTGCACATCATCGGCACGACGGGCTTGAGCGCTGCCGACGAGGCGGCGATCGCGGAGGCCGCGAGGACGGCGGTGATCGTGAAGTCCGGCAACATGAGCCTTGGCGTCAATCTGCTCGCGGCGCTGACCAAGCGCGTGGCCAAGACGCTCGATCAGGATTTCGACATCGAGATCCTCGAGATGCATCACAATCAGAAGATCGACGCGCCGTCGGGAACCGCGCTGCTGCTCGGGCGCGCGGCGGCGGAAGGGCGTGGCATCGACCTCGATGCGCGCTCCGTGCGCAGCCGCGACGGCCACACCGGCGCCCGAAAGCCGGGCGATATCGGCTTCGCGACGTTGCGCGGCGGAACCGTGGTTGGGGAGCACAGCGTGATTTTCGCGGGCACGGCCGAACGCATCGAGCTGAAGCACAAGGCGGATGACCGTATGATCTTCGCGCGCGGCGCGCTGCATGCAGCGCTTTGGGCGCGCAACCAGAAGCCGGGTCTGTACTCGATGATGGATGTGTTGGGGCTGAAGGATTTTTGACTTGCTCTGCCTCATCCTGAGGAGCCCGCAGAAGCGCAAGCGAAGGCGGGCGTCTCGAAGGATGGGGCGGCCACATGCTTCGAGACGCGTCGCTGACGCGACGCTCCTCAGCATGAGGCCGATAGAGGTTTCGACGTGTTGTAAAGTTGAGGTGTAACGCAAATGACCGACAAACTTCTCGTGCTCGTGCGCCACGGCCAGAGCGAATGGAACCTGAAGAACCTGTTCACCGGCTGGCGTGACGTCGACCTGACCGAGCAGGGCGTGAAGGAAGCGCGCGAGGCGGGACGCAAGCTCAAGGCGCAAGGGCTCACCTTCGATATCGCCTACACCTCCGCGCTCAAGCGCGCGCAGCGTACGCTCGGCCTGATGTTGGAAGAGCTTGGGCAGATCAATATTCCGATCATCAAGGACCAGGCGCTCAACGAGCGCGACTACGGCGATCTCTCGGGTCTCAACAAGGACGACGCGCGCAAGAAATGGGGCGAAGAGCAGGTGCACATCTGGCGGCGCTCCTATGATATCGCGCCGCCGGGCGGCGAGAGCCTCAAGGACACGCTGGCGCGCACGCTGCCTTATTACGTCACTGAAATCCTCCCGCGCGTGCTGCGCGGCGGGCGCGTGCTGGTGGCGGCGCACGGCAATTCGCTGCGCGCGCTGGTGATGGTGCTGGAGAAGCTCTCACCTGAGCAGATCCTCAAACGCGAGATCGGCACCGGCGTGCCGATCATCTATCGGCTCAATGCCGATGCCACCGTGGACTCCAAGCTCGATCTGGCGGCGTGACCAGCGCGCACGATGTGCTGGCGCGGCTGTGGGCCGGTCTCGGCCATGACGCAGCGGCGCTTGCGCAAATCGAATTGACCGGCGGCGAGCCGGTCCTGCCGTCGTCGTTCGCCGTCGGCACCGCGATGCAGGCGAGCGTCGCGGCGTCGGCTTTGGCCGCTGCCGAAATCTGGCGCGCGCGGACGGGCGAGGCACAGCGCGTCGGCGTCGACATGCGGGCGGCCGCTATCGCGAGCCGCAGCGAGCGCTATTTCACAGTCGATGGTGGGCCCGCGCTGGAATTATGGGACAAGATCGCCGGCGCCTATCAATGCGGCGATGGTCGCTACGTCCGGCTGCACACGAATTTTCCGCATCATCGCGATGGTGTCCTGAAGCTGCTTCAGTGCGACAACGACAAGGCAGCTGTTGCGGAGGCCTTGCGCGGCTGGAAAGCTATCGACGTCGAGGATGCGGCGGCGCAAGCGGGGCTCGTCGTCACCGCGATGCGGTCGTTTGCCGAATGGGATGCGCATCCGCAGGGGCAAGCCGTCAGCCGCTTGCCGCTGTTGTCGCTAGAGCGGATTGGCGATGCGCCGGCGCCGTCCTGGCCGCAAGGCGATCGCCCGCTCGCCGGAATCAAGGTGCTCGATCTCACGCGTATCATCGCCGGGCCGGTCTGCGGCCTGACGCTCGCCGCGCACGGCGCCGATGTGATGCTGGTGACGTCCCCCAATTTGCCGTCAGTCGCGCCGCTAGTCATCGATACGGGACGCGGCAAGCTGTCGACGCATATCGATCTGCATGATGCAAAGGGACGCGCGGCGTTCGAAGCGCTGCTGCGCGAGGCCGATGTCGTCGTGCAGGGCTACCGGCCGGGCGGTCTTGCCGCGCTCAGTTATGGACCGCAGGACGCCGCGCGCATCCGGCCCGGCATCGTCTATGTCACGCTGTTCGCTTACGGCCAGGAAGGTCCATGGTCGAACCGGCGCGGCTTCGACTCGCTGGTGCAAACCGCGAGCGGCCTCAACGCCGCCGAAGCGGAAGCTGCGGGCGAGAGCGGCCCGAAGCCATTGCCCGCGCAAGTGCTCGATCATGCGACCGGCTATCTGCTGGCTTACGCGACGATGAGCGCGCTGCTGCGACGCGCGCGCGAAGGCGGAAGCTGGCACGTGCGCGGTTCGCTGGCGCAGACAGGTTATTGGCTGCGCTCGCTCGGGCGTATCGACGGCTTGGGTGCCAAAGACCCAACCCGCGATGACGTGCGCGATTGTCTGGAAGAAAGCGACTCCGGCTTCGGCCGCCTCTCCGCGGCGCGCCATCCGGCGACGATGTCGGAGACGCCGCCGCATTGGGCGCGTCCCTCGGTGCCGCTCGGCACGCACGCGCCGGTGTGGCCGGCTTAAGCCGCCTCGCTCACCTGGCCCGCTTCCCAGCCGAGCATCGCGCGCTTGCGCGTGAGGCCCCAGTGATAGCCGGTGAGTTCGCCGCTCTTGCCGATGACGCGATGGCACGGCACAACGAAGCAGATCGGGTTCTTGCCGACGGCGGCGCCGACCGCGCGCGCCGCTTTCGGCGAGCCGGCGCAGGCGGCGAGATCGGAATAGGTGGTGAGCTTGCCGATCGGAATCGTGAGCAGCTTTTCCCACACGCGCACTTCGAAGTCGGTGCCGATCAGCACGACGCGCAGCGGCTGCTCGGGCCGCCACAACGTCGTATCGAAGATGCGACGGCCGGTCGCGGCCGTGGCGGCGAAGTCCTCGATGTAACGCGCCTTCGGCCAGCGCGCGCGCATGTCGCGCAACGCCGCGCGTTCCTTGCCGGCATCGGCGAGTGCGAGCCCTGCGAGACCGCGCGGCGTCGTCATCACCAGCGCCATGCCGAACGGGCACGGGTGAAATCCATAAGTGACTGTGAGGCCTTCGCCGCCCGCCTTCCATTCGCCGGGCGACATGGCTTCGTGCGTGACGAAGAGATCGTGCAGGCGGCCAGGGCCGGAGAGGCCGACTTCATAAGCCGTGTCGAGCACGCTCGCGGATGAGCGCAGCAATTCGCGCGCGGAGTTGAGCGTGAGCGCCTGCAGGAAGGCCTTCGGCGTCAGCCCGCACCAGCGGCGGAACAGGTGATGCAGTTCGGTCGGCGTCACGCCGGCGGCGTCGGAGATCGTTTCGACCTCAGGCTGGGAGCGCCAGTTGCCGCGGATATGCGCGATGGCGCGGCGCACGATGTCGTAGTCCGCGGCCGCCGTGGAGAGCGGGGCGAATTCGGGCAGGCGGATTGCCAGGGCCGGTTCATTCGCTGTCATGGTCAAAGGGTCCAATGTCATGGACCGTATCTCGGCCGGGGGGCCTGCGGCAACCACCCGATTTCTGGATTCCGTCGCCCTGAGGTAGTCGGCGCGTAGCGCCGAGCCTCGAAGGGCCTGTGTCCGTCATCCTTCGAGGCCCGCCTTCGGCGGGCACCTCAGGATGACGGCGAGAGGCTGGTGATCACTCCAGCATCGTCCTCGTCGGCCCCCGCTTTGCCTCGGCGATGGCGTTGCCCAGCGCCTCGGCGAAGTTCGCCTTCTCGTTAGGGCCGAGGAAGTTGGCGATGATGAGCTGCTTGCCGCGCGAGACGAGGAACAGGCGCTCGATGCCGAACTCCTCCTGCACGACCTTTTCCAGCCGCACCCACAGCGGATTGAGCGACCATTCGCGCACGCGGCCTTTATGGCTGACCTTGCGCACGGTGAGCGTCGAGCAAGTGACCTTCACCTCCTCGTAGGCGTCGGCGTGGCGGTAGTTGAGGCGGAAGGCTAGATAGAGAAGCAGCACGTCGAGCCCGAAGAAGCCGAACACCGGCCAGGCGCCCATCATCAGGAATACGATGCCGGCGATGAAGCTCACGCCGCCGAAGATGCCCATCAGCACCAGGAAGCCGACGCGTCCCAGCGATCGGTGCGGCGTGATCACGGCCGAAAAGATCGTGGGTTCGAGGTCGTCGGCGTTGTCGGCGGTCATGGGCGACATTATACCGACATGATGGCGAAAAAGGCGAAGCGCAAGGCGGCGAGCCTCACATCCGCGGGACGTCGGGCCAAAGCTGCGAAGGGCAAGGCCAAGGTCAAGCCGGAGAAGCAGCGCGCCAAGGCGGACGCCAGGGCAGCCCACGGCGATATCCCGCAATGGACGCCGGCCGAGATCGAGGAGGCGTTCCGCCGTTTCCAGGCCGCCAATCCCGAGCCGAAGGGCGAACTGCAGCATATCAATCCATTCACGCTGCTCGTGGCCGTGGTACTCTCGGCGCAGGCGACCGATGCTGGAGTGAACAAGGCGACCCCAGCGCTGTTCGCCGCCGCCGACACGCCGGAGAAGATGATTGAACTTGGCGAACCCAAGGTGCGCGAGCTGATCAAGACCATCGGCCTGTTCCGCACCAAGGCGAAGAACGTCGTGGCTCTGTCCGAGAAACTCATCGCCGAGCACGGCGGGCATGTCCCGCGCTCGCGCGAGGCGCTGGAGGAATTGCCCGGCGTCGGCCGCAAGACGGCGAATGTCGTGCTCAATATTGCCTTCGGCGAACCAACCATCGCGGTCGACACGCACATCTTCCGTGTCGGCAACCGCACCGGCTTGGCCACCGGCAAGACGCCGTTCGAGGTGGAAGAGAAGCTCGAGAAGGTGGTCCCGGCGCATTACAAGCGCCATGCGCACCACTGGCTCATTTTGCACGGACGCTATACGTGCGTCGCGCGCAAGCCTTTGTGCGAGAGGTGCATCATCGCCGATCTGTGCAAATGGCCGGGCAAGACCGTCGCGGCGTGAGGCGCTACTGCAACTGCGGGTCGCCCTCGGTGTTCTTCTTGGCGAGGTCGATCTCGGTGATAGCGACCAGGATCTCCGCGCGGGTCTTCAGATCGGGCGCTTCCAGGAGCGCCTGCTTTTCCGCCGGGCCGTAAGGCGACATCATCGACAGCGCATTGACCAGCGCTTCGTTCGGCGCCTTCTCGATGCCGTCCCAGTCGGCCTTGAGATCATTGGCCTTGAGGAACGCGCGCAGCGCGACGAGCAGGGAGGCGCGGTCGACCGCATCCTCGCCTTTGCGCGCGACGAAATCGTCGGCGAAGGGCGCGAAGGTGACGCGGCATTGGCGATAGGCGGTGGCGACCGAAAGCTCTTCCTCGACGTGGAAGCGCGCAACGCCGGTGAGCTCGATCAGGTATCGGCCATCGCCGCTCTCGGCGAGCTGGGTAATGCGGCCGGTGCAGCCGACTTTGTAGATCGCCGGCTTCTCAGCCGTGCCTTTATGTCCCGGATCGGGCTGGATCATGCCGATGAGACGATGCCCGTCGCGTAGCGAGTCGTCGATCATGGCGAGATAGCGCGGCTCGAAGATGTTGAGCGGCATCTGTCCGCGTGGCAGCAGCAGCGCGCCCGGCAATGGAAACACCGGGATCACGCTGGGCATATCGACCGGCCCACGATACTGCGCATTCATCGGCATCAGTTGGCCCTCATGCTGAGGAGCCCGCCGAAGG
>DASXOK010000620.1:0-5037 GCA_036494425.1 Pseudolabrys sp. | reverse complement strand
CTGTTCCATCATGTGCCGGTGCTCGATACCGGTGCGCGGGGGGCCACGACGACATTCGTCCAGCGCAACATCGGCGACGTGCTGCTCGCCTGGGAGAACGAAGCCTTCCTTGCGCTGGATGAGCTGCAGCCTGGACAGTTCGAGATCGTCGTGCCATCGATTTCGATCAAGGCGGAACCGCCGGTGGCGCTGGTCGACAAGAACGCCGAAAAGCACGGTACGACGGAAGTCTCGCGTGCTTATCTCGAATACCTTTATAGCGACGTAGGGCAGCAGATCGCGGCAAAGAATTACTATCGTCCGTCGAAGCCGGAGGTCGTCTCCGACGAGGCGAAGAAGCGATTTCCGAACCTCAAGCTCGCCACCGTCGAGGACTTCGGCGGCTGGAAAGAGGTGCAGCCGAAATTCTTCGGTGACGACGGCATCTTCGATCAGCTTTACAAGCCGAAGTAATCCAAGCGAACGATGTCAGACGACGCGGTATACAAGTGGAAGCGGCCGAGCGTCATCCCGGGCTTCGGGGTGACGTTCGGTTTTTCGATGGCCTATCTCTGCCTGATCGTGCTCATTCCGCTCGCGGCCCTGGCGATCCGTAGTGCCTCGCTCGGCTGGCATGAGTATTTGAGGCTGGCGCTCGATCCGCGCACGCTCGCGGCTCTGCGCACGAGCTTCGGCGGTGCGCTCATCGCCGCGGTCGTCAACTGCTTCTTCGGATTGATCCTCGCCTGGGTGCTGGTGCGCTATCGATTTCCCGGCAAGCGACTGATCGATTCGATGATCGATCTTCCGTTCGCATTGCCGACCGCGGTCGCAGGAATCGCGCTCAGCGCGCTTTACGCATCGAATGGCTGGATCGGCGCTTTGGCGGCGCCGCTCGGCATCAAGATAGCGTATACGCCCCTCGGCATCGTGGTGGCGCTGATCTTCGTCGGTCTGCCTTTCGTGGTGCGCACGGTCGAACCGGTGCTCGCCGATCTCGACAAAGAATTGGAGGAGGCCGCCGCGACGCTCGGCGCCAGCCGCTGGCATACCGTTCTGCGCGTCGTCTTGCCGCCTTTGATTCCGGCGATCCTCACGGGCTTCGCATTGGCCTTGGCGCGCGGCATCGGCGAATACGGATCGGTCATCTTCATCGCCGGAAATATCCCCTTCGTGTCCGAGATCGCGCCATTGTTGATCGTCATCCGGCTTGAGGAGTTCAACTATCCGGCCGCGACCGCCATTGCCTCGCTGATGCTGGCGATCTCGTTCACGATGCTGCTCGCGATCAATCTCATCCAGGTCTGGAGCCGGCGGAGATTTGGCCATGCCGGCTGAGCCGCAGCGGGCGATCGCGCCGCCATCCGCGACTAGCGAGCCGGCGGGTTTCCGCGCGGCGCTCATCATGGTCGCACTCGCGTTTTTCGGCATCTTTCTGCTGATGCCGCTGATCGTGGTGTTCGTCGAAGCATTCCGTGGCGGCTGGAGCGGTTATGTAAAGGCGATCGAGAACCCCGACGCGCTGTCGGCCATCGTGCTTACCTTGATGGTCGCCGCCATCGCGGTGCCGGCCAACATGATCTTTGGCATCTGCGCCGCCTGGGCCATCGCCAAGTACGAGTTCAAAGGCAAGAGCTTCATCGTCACATTGATCGATCTGCCGTTCTCGGTGTCGCCGGTGATCGCCGGCCTCGTTTACGTACTTATGTTCGGTGCGCGCGGTTACCTCGGCCCCTGGCTGGAAATGTATGGCATCCAGATCATCTTCGCGGTTCCCGGCATCGTGCTCGCGACGATCTTTGTGACGTTCCCCTTTGTTGCGCGCGAACTCATCCCGCTGATGCAGGAGCAGGGTACGGGCGACGAGGAAGCGGCGCTCTCGCTCGGCGCGAGCGGGTGGAAGACGTTCCTCTACGTGACCTTCCCGAACGTCAAATGGGCGCTGCTCTATGGCGTGTTGCTGTGCAATGCGCGCGCCATGGGCGAGTTCGGCGCGGTCGCCGTCGTGTCCGGCAAGATCCGCGGCCTCACCAATACGATGCCGCTGCATGTCGAGATACTCTACAATGAATATGCATTCACGGCGGCCTTCGCGGTCGCGTCGCTGCTGGCGCTGCTCGCGCTTGTCACGCTTGCGGTGAAGACGGTGCTCGAATGGCGCTATGGCGATCAGATCGCCGGAACCAATGGTCATTAAGGCACGGTGATGGATATTCGTATTGCGGATGTGCGCAAGGATTTTGAGCTCTATCCTGCGCTGCGCGGGGTGTCGCTCGACATCCGCTCGGGCGAGCTTATTGCGTTGCTCGGTCCCTCCGGTTCGGGGAAGACGACGCTGTTGCGCCTGATCGCCGGGCTGGAGCGCCCGACCACCGGCACGATCTTCTTCGGCAACGAGGACGCCTCCTACAAGAGCGTGCAGGAGCGCAACGTCGGCTTCGTGTTCCAGAGCTACGCGCTGTTCAAGCACCTGACGGTCGGCGAGAACATCGGCTTCGGCCTCAAAGTGCGGCCGCGTGATAAGCGCCCGGCGCGCGCCGAAATCCGCAAGCGCGCCAGCGAATTGCTCGACCTGGTGCAATTGTCAGGGCTGGAGAAGCGCTTTCCGGCGCAGCTCTCAGGCGGCCAGCGTCAGCGCGTGGCGCTCGCGCGTGCGCTCGCCATCGAGCCGCGCGTGCTGCTGCTCGACGAGCCCTTCGGCGCGCTCGATGCCAAGGTGCGGCGCGAGCTGCGGCAGTGGCTGCGCGAGCTGCACGACAAGACCGGCCATACGACCGTATTCGTCACGCACGACCAGGAGGAGGCGATGGAGCTTGCCGACCGCGTCGTGGTCATGAGCCAGGGCCGCATCGAGCAGGTCGGCACGCCGGACGAAATCTACGACAAGCCGAACTCGCCCTTCGTGTTCTCCTTCATCGGCGAGGCGAGCGAACTGCCGGTGTCGCTGTCGAACGGACAGATCTGGTTCGATAATCGTCCGACCGACTTGCTGTCCACGGGCGCGCGGGAGGGACCGGCGCGGCTGTTCATGCGTCCCAATGGAGTAGACGTCGTGGATGATCGGCCGGGTGCGATCCCGGGTGTGGTGTCGGCCGTCCGCCGCAGCGGCAGCTGGCGCCGCGTCGAGTTGCTGGTGGGCGCCGCCAACCACAGAATCGAGATCGAATTGCCGGCCGACGCTTCGCAAAATTTGTCGGACCGCATCGCGATCCTGCCACGATATTGGCGGCTGTTTCCGGAGTAGGGGACTACGACACGCGCTCGATCAAGGCCATCGCCGCCGCGGGTGCGCGCACTTTGGCCTCGTGAATGAAATAAATAAAAGTGTCGCGCGGCTCTTTCTTGGCGGCTTTGTCGATCAGCGGCAGATCCTTCGGCGAACCACCGGCAGCCCAGGTCTTCGCCCGCTCGGCCCAGGCATCGAGCGCCTTCGGCGGATAACCGGCTTTGAGTTTCTCGTCGCCCTTCTGCAAGCGCGCATAGACGAAGTCGCCGGAGATGTCGGCGATCTCGGTATATGTATCGTGCTCGGCGTAGACGACGGGGATGGCGAACTTGCGCAGCAGCGCAATGAAGGCCGGCGTCCTGAAGCTGTCGTGCCGCACCTCGACGACGTGCCGCAGCGTGTGGCCGTCGAACGTCTTCGGCAGGAGTTCGAGGAAGCCGCCGAAATCCGCTTCGTCGAATTTCTTGGTCGGTGCGAATTGCCAGAGCAGGGGACCGAGCTTGGCCCCTAGCTCGGTCACGCCCGACTCGTGGAAGCGCTTGATCGAGTCGCCGGCCTCACTGAGCACGCGCCGGTTCACCGCATAGCGCGGACCCTTCAGCGCGAACACGAAGGTGTCCGGCACCTGCTCGGCCCAGGAGCGGAACGTTTTCGGCGTCTGCGTGCGATAGAATGTCCCATTCACCTCGATGGAGGTGAGGTGCTCGGCCGCGTAGGGGAGCTCCTTCGCGTGCGGCAGACCTTTTGGATAAAAGACACCACGCCACGGCTCGTAGGTCCAGCCGCCGATACCGACGTAGATGTTGCCCGCGCGCTTCGTCATATCCATGTCATGCCGAATCTATAGGGTCATTTGCAAGTGGTGATGGCGTGCCATCACCCGACGGCCACTGACGAAGCGGCGACGCCGGATGAACGCGCGCCATTTCGGCTGGTCGTTTCTTTTTTGCGATTCCGCAACACCTCGCGCCACCCGAAACCTGTTTCCGGCATCGTCATTCCGGGGCACTTGCGAAGCAAGCGAACCCGGAATCCAGACACACATGCTTTTGCCTGCGTCTGGATTCCGGGTTCCGCCCTTCGGGCGGCCCCGGAATGACAAAGGCCCGGGATTGCTCCCGGGCCTTCGCATTTTCGCGTTGAGCGAGTGGACTTAGAAATCCATCCCGCCGCCCATGCCGCCCGGCATGGCCGGAGCCGCGCCCTTCTTCTGCGGCAGCTCGGCAACCATCGCCTCGGTGGTAATCAGGAGGCCCGCGACAGACGCCGCGTTCTGGATCGCCGCGCGCACGACCTTCGTCGGGTCGATGATGCCCTTGGACATCATGTTCCCGTACTCGCCGTTCTGTGCGTCGAAGCCGTAGCCATACTGATCCTTCTCGAGGATCTTGCCGACGATGACCGAACCATCCTCGCCCGCATTGAAGGCGATCTGGCGGGCCGGGGCCTGGATCGCCTTACGGACGATGTCGACACCGTGCTTCTGGTCTTCGTTGGCCGTACGGACCTTCTTGAGGGCTTCGGTCGCACGGAGGAGGGCGACGCCGCCGCCCGGCAGGATGCCTTCCTCGACCGCGGCGCGGGTGGCGTGCATCGCGTCGTCGACGCGATCCTTGCGCTCCTTCACCTCGATCTCGGTGGCGCCGCCGACGCGGATCACCGCGACGCCGCCGGCGAGCTTCGCCAGACGCTCTTGCAGCTTCTCACGGTCGTAGTCCGAGGTGGTCTCCTCGATCTGCGCCTTGATCTGCGCCACGCGCGCCTCGATGTCGGCCTTCTTGCCGGCGCCGTTGACGATCGTGGTGTTCTCCTTGTCGATCGTCACCTTCTTG
>DASXOK010000619.1:0-2470 GCA_036494425.1 Pseudolabrys sp. | reverse complement strand
GCATGGAGTCGCGCCGGCTCATTTCAGGAGGCTGAGATGTCTAAAGCTTTGATATTCGCTCTTCTTTTCGCTGGACTGCCGGCAGCGGCCTATGCCGATGAGGGAGGCGGCGCCATCGGCGCCATTGTCCGGGCGCCGGGCGAAGCTGCGGCCGGCATCGTCGGTGTGCTGACCGGCACGGAGGCTCCGCGGTTCCACCACTATGTCGTCGAGGAAAATATCCCGTCTTACACTTGGGCAGAGCATCCTCGCGTCGTCGTTGGCGACGTCCTGCCAGCCGAAGGCGTGATACTTCATCCGGTTCCGCGTGAATACGGTGTGACGGGGTATCAATACACGGTCGTCGACAATACGCCGGTCCTGGTCGATCCGGCGACGCGCAGGATAGTCGAGGTCGTTCCGTAAAGAGCGGAGGCCTTGGGGAACGCCGGCGGCGTCAGCAAACGGCGTCGCCGGCACCTCAAGAGCTAGCCGGAATTATGCATGGGAGGTTGGCGAGTATAGCTTAAGCGACTGATTTTGCGTAGAATCTGGTTGTCGAAGCCGATTCACGCAACTTGAACCGAGCCATACCCGCCATGAACGATCCTATGCTGCCGCTGCCCGGTCTGTCACCGGTTTCGGGCAAATCGGTTGTGGTCAAATTCGACGGCGGGCTCTTGTCGTCGGACGGCGGCGTCCTGGCGTTGCGCGAGATCGAACAGCGTCTTCGGGTCGCGGACCGGCTTGCCGCGTGCGTGGTTGATCCTCGAGCGCCGGAGCAGATCACCCACAGCGTGGCGGACGTCATTCGCTTTCGGCTGCTGATGATCAGTGCCGGGTACGAGGACGGGATCGACGCCAATTCCTTGCGCAGCGATCCGATGTTCAAGATGGCGCTCGAGCTGACGCCGTCGGATCGGGAACTCTGTTCGCAGTCGACGATCTCGCGATTGGAGAATCTGCCGGACGTTCGCGCCCTGTTGCGGATGGGCCGCGCGATGGTGGATCTCTATTGCGAGTCCTTTCCGACGGTTCCCAAGCGGATCACGCTCGACGTTGACGACACGTTCGATGCGGTCCACGGCGGCCAGCAACTGCGGTTGTTCAACGCCCACTACGACGAATACGGATTTCAGCCGATTGTCGTGTTCGACGGCGAGGGCCGTTTCATCACCGCGGTGCTTCGTCCCGCCAAACGACCGGGCGGTAAGGAGATCAAGCCTTTTCTCCGCCGGCTGTTGCGCGCGATCCGGGCTCATTGGCCCCAAACCGAGATCCTGCTTCGCGGCGACAGCCACTATTGCGGCCCCGAGGTTCTCGACTGGTGTCACGCCAACGGCCTCGACTACATCCTCGGCGTCGCGCCGACCACGACGTTGCGTCGTCATGTCGCCGATCTCGAAGCCAGCACCAAGGTGCGGTTCGAGGCCGCGTCGCGCGACGGCAAGCTCCGCCGCTTCAAGGAGTTCTTCGACGGCGCGAAGAGTTGGAGCCGGGTCGAGCGCATCATCGCCCGCGTCGAAGTCAGCGCGGAAGGGCCCGACACCCGCTTCGTCGTCACCAATCTCACGCATCGCAACGCGCGCCGGCTTTACGAAGACGTCTATTGCCGACGCGGCCAGGCCGAAAACCATATCAAGTCCTGGAAGACGCATCTGGCGGCGGACCGCACGTCCTGCACAAAGGCGACAGCCAACCAGTTCCGTCTCTTCCTCCACGCCGGCGCCTACTGGCTGATGTGGGGGCTTCGCATATCGATGCCGAAGCGCTCGATGTGGCGCGTCGCGCAGTTCGACACCTTGCGCCTGCGTCTCATCAAGATCGCCGCTCGCGTCGTCGAAATGAAGACGATAATCCGCGTGCACTTGCCGACCTCATGCTCGGCGCAGAATATCCTGCGCCTCGCTCTGGAACGCATCCCGCGCCTCGTCACCTGAAAGCCGGGGCCTGTAGCCCCAAAACGCAAACCCGTCCCGTCAACCCGCAAACCCCCTCCAACCGAAAATCTGGCCCCAAGCCGGAACGGAACTGCTGCGTCCACACTCAACCGAAATTACCCAATCGCGCCGAAAGCCACGCAGCAATCGTCAGGGCGATGCATAATGCCGGCTAGAGCGGCGAGTCCTGTTTGTCGCGGATGCGGTCCATTTACTAAAGACGACCTATGAGCCTGTTGAAGCCCCAGTCCGCTACGTTGAGGAACTTAGCGCTAACGAAATCCCACTGACCGACGAGATTTTCGACAGCTTGCGGGAAGACTATTCTGTCTTCGATAATTGGTGGCGCGACAAATGCGTGCGCGAGCGCCGACCATGCTGGGCAGTGTTCGACGACGGGCTTGCTGGGCTTATCGTTCGCAAGACTGAAACGGCGGCAAACACAGATGCCACGATCAAGGCTAGTAAAATCCTTAAGATTTGCACTTTCAAAGTGCAACCAGAGAAGCGGGGTGTCAAACTCGGTGAGTTACTCCTGAGGAAAGTATTCT
>DASXOK010000618.1:0-1713 GCA_036494425.1 Pseudolabrys sp. | reverse complement strand
CACCCTGACCGATCAGCAGCGCAAGACGGTCTACAACACCCTCATCAAGGACAAGAACTCACTCAGCGCGACGCCGGGCTTCAACGCCAGTCCCGGATCGGAACTGCCGAGCTCGGTGCTGCTCACGCCGTTCCCGAAGGCGATCACCGATGAGAACGTTCAGCAGTATCAGTTCGCGGTGACCGGGAGGCAGGTCGTCGTCGCCGACCCGAAGACGCGCAGGATTATCAGCGTCATCGGGGAGTGATTGATTGGAAGCACGGCAGAACCTCTTCCGGTCGTCCCCGCGAAAGCGCAGGACTGTCCGGGGAATGAATCACTGTGTCGCGGTGCATGCTCGGCCGAACCGGTGCAAACCGGTTGTTTCTGGTTGTCGAGACTCAGAAAGGGCCGAGCATGCGCTATCTGGATAGCATCTTTGGAAGTCTGCTCAAGCCGATCGATCGACGCAGCTTCCAGGCGGCGGTGGACCGCCATGGCGCGGATGCCTACGACAAGACGTTCACGAGCTGGGATCATCTGGTGACGCTGATCTATGCGCAATTGAGCAGCATCGAGACGCTGCGCGGCCTGGAGGCGACCTTCAACGCCAATGCGCAGGCGCATTATCATCTCGGGGTCGACACGATAAGGCGCTCGACGGTGGCGGATGCCAATGCGCGCCGGCCGACGGCGCCGGTCGCCGAGACCTTCGCGCTGCTCTCGACGCAGGCCGATCGGCAGTCCCGGAAGGAGGGCGCCGAGATGGTGAAGTTGATCGACTCCAGTCCGATCCCGCTCGGCAAGCTGTGCAAGTGGCCGACCTGGAACGGCCGCATCCGCGGGCTCAAGCTGCATGTGGTCTACGATCCGGCGGCCGATGTTCCGCGTTGCGTGGAGATCACGGACGCCAACGTCAACGATGTCGAGGTCGGGCGCCGCACGCCGGTCGAGCCGGGCGAGACCTATGTGTTCGACAAGGGCTATTGTCACTTCGGCTGGTGGCGGAAGATCAATGATGATGGGGCTTTCTTCATCACCCGCGCGAAGAAGAACATGCGCCTGCGCGCCACCGGCTGGCGCTCGCGCACACCGATCGCCGGCGACGGCTTCAGCGTGCTCGACGATGCCGAGGTGGTCCATGTCGGCAAAGGCAACGCCCGCCTGCCGATCCCTTTGCGCCGCCTGCGCGTGCGGCGCGACAAAGGCGGCGTGATCACGCTCATCACCAACGATCGCACGCGCAGCGCGGTCGAGATCGCTGCGCGCTACAAGAGCCGCTGGCAGATCGAACTCCTGTTCCGCTGGATCAAGCAGCATCTGCACCTGCGCAAGTTCCTCGGTAACAACGAGAACGCCATCCGTCTGCAGATCCTGGCCGCGATGATCGCCTATCTCTTGCTGCGCATCGCCGCACGCCTGCACCGCATCACGCTGCCGGCTTTGCGATTCGCCGAACTTGTCGGCCAACGCCTGTTTCTGCGCCGACCGATCGCACAAATCGACAAGCCACCGCCTTGCAACCCAAGCCAACCGCAACGCCGCGTTTCTCCCGACCAACTGGAAATCTGCTATGCCTAATTTCCCCGGACAGTCCTGCGCTTTCGCGGGGACGACGGGGGAGGGGCCTGCCATTGATCCGACCATCACCACGCGCTTTCATGCCGGCTCGACCACAACCGCGGTGCCGTAAGCGAGCACTTCGGTGATGCCGGCGGCGATGTCGTTGGCGTC
>DASXOK010000617.1:0-3689 GCA_036494425.1 Pseudolabrys sp. | reverse complement strand
AAGTGCGGAGCCGCAATGGCCGTCAGAGCGTGATCCCGGGAACCTACATAAGTAGGTGGGCGCCATATGACCGAACCCACGAGCTCGGCCAGGGACAGCTCCCGTTGGGATCGTAAGGCCCCGGGGAATGTGTCTCCGTCGCACCTCGCAGCCCCGCTCGGGCAATGTAGTGGTTATGGTGGAAAAGCGCCACAGGTGCTCTTCCCTCTCCCCGTCCTTTACGGGGAGAGGAAGAAAAAGTTCACCCGATCGCCACGCCGTTACCGGGGGCGACCGTCTGATTGAGCTTGCGCGTGATGCCTTCGATGCGCTCGGCGGCCGAGTTGAACGCGCCGAGCACGGCATTGGTCGCCGCCTTGGCGCGGTCGCCGGCAACGTTGCGCGCATCCTGCAGCCCGGCGATCTCCTCTTCGAGCCGGCGGATCTTGCGCTCGGCTTCCGAGAGGTCGTCAGCGACCATCAGCGCCGCCATCACCGTCAGCCGCGTATCGCCGATCTCGCCGAACTTGGCGCGCAGGTCGATGATGCGCTGGTCGATGTCGTGCGCCAGCGCCTGCAAATGCTCTTCCTGCCCGTCCTCGCAGGCGAGACGGAATTGGCGTCCGGAAATCGTTGCGCTCACCTGCGCCATGTCTCACCTCGTCGTCTATTCGTGCGTACCCAGCACGGACTGGATGCTCGCGATCGCCCTCTCCAGCCGTTCGGCGATCTCGCGATTGGTGCCCTCCAGCATTCGCGAACGGGCCGTTTCGCCGTCGAGCGCGGCGGCAAGCTTGGTGCGGTCGAGACCCAAAGACTGCACTTGCGCGGCGAGTGCGTCCTCGCTGCGATCGGCATCGACGCGCCGCTCGACCGCGGCATCCAGCGCGTCGAGCGCAAGCGCGAGACGTTTCACCGCGGCATCGATTGCACTCTGCTCCGACATTGTTCCGCTCCGCCAGGGAAAAAATCTTGTGGCGGCAAATGTTTAGGGCAAGAACCTTACGTGCTGCGCAACGCCGCCGTCAACGTTCCCAGCCTTTCCTACCCAAGTCTTTTGCGTGCCCCTGTGCATGACGGCGCGGCGGTAGCAGCGTCACATTGACTCAAGTGGCTCACATGCTAAGCAGCCCCCGCATAACAGGCATTTCCCATGACTGCACAAGCTTCGATGAAGGCCGCCGTGGCGCAAGACGAGCGCCACGCGTCGTCAGCCGCTACCTCCCCCGTTCCCCATTCGGCCA
The DNA here is from genome assembly GCA_036494425.1 of Pseudolabrys sp. GTDB lineage: Bacteria > Pseudomonadota > Alphaproteobacteria > Rhizobiales > Xanthobacteraceae > Pseudolabrys. The sequence goes on along the minus strand of DASXOK010000617.1, from coordinate 2,466 downwards.
TGGCAAACGCCATCCGCGCGCTCGCGATGGATGCCGTCGAGCAAGCCAACTCGGGCCATCCCGGCCTGCCAATGGGCGCCGCTGATGTCGCGACAGTCCTGTTCACGCAATTCCTGAAATTCGATCCGGCCGATCCGGCCTGGGCCGACCGCGACCGCTTCGTGCTCTCGGCCGGCCACGGCTCGATGCTGATCTATGCCCTGCTCTACCTCACCGGCTACGAGCAGATGACGCTGGACGAGATCAAGCGCTTTCGCCAGTCCGGCTCGCTGACCCCGGGGCATCCGGAAAACTTCATCACCCAGGGCGTCGAGACCACCACCGGCCCGCTTGGCCAGGGCATCGCGACCGCCGTCGGCATGGCCATCGCCGAGCGACACCTCGCCGCGGAATTCGGCGGCATCGTCGATCACAAGACTTACGTGCTCGCCTCCGACGGCGACCTGATGGAGGGCTTGAGCCAGGAAGCGATCGCGCTCGCCGGGCACCTGAAGCTGAATCGGCTGATCGTTCTGTTCGACGACAACGGCATCTCCATTGACGGCGCGCTGTCATTGTCGGACAGCGTCGACCAGGTGAAGCGCTTCGAGGCCGCCGGTTGGGCCGCCTCGCGCGTCGATGGCCATGATCCTGTTGCGATCGCCGCCGCGCTCGAGAAGGCGCAGACATCCGACCGCCCCGTCCTGATCGCCTGCAAGACGACCATCGGCTATGGCGCACCGACCAAGGCCGGCAAATCGTCTTCGCACGGCTCGGCGCTCGGCGGCGACGAGATCAAGGGCGCGCGCGAAAAGCTCGGCTGGCCGCATGCGCCGTTCGAGATCCCCGCCGACATTCTCTCGGCCTGGCGCACGGCCGGCGCACGCTCGAAGGGTGTTCACGCGGACTGGACAAAGCGCCTCGCCGGCCTCGATGCCGCCAAGCGCACCGAGTTCGAGCGCCGCATGCGCGGCGATCTTCCCACGCAGGCGCTCGACGGCGCCGTGCGCGCGGTGAAGGAAAGCCTCGCCGCCACGCCGAAGAACATTGCCACACGCTCCTCGTCCGAATTCGCGCTGGAGACGCTGGTGCCGGCAGTGCCGGAGATGGTCGGCGGCTCCGCCGATCTCACCGGCTCCAACAATACGCGCACCAAGACGATGAAGGCGCTCTCGGCCGCGGATTACTCCGGCCGCTTCATCCATTACGGCATCCGCGAGCACGGCATGGCCGCCGCCATGAACGGCATGGCGCTCCACGGCGGCATCATCCCCTACTCCGGCACGTTCCTGGTCTTCTCCGACTATGCCCGGCCGTCGATCCGCCTGGCGGCGCTGATGGGCACGCGCGTGATCCACGTGATGACGCACGACTCCATCGGTCTCGGCGAAGACGGCCCAACGCACCAGCCGGTCGAGCACTTGGCCGCGCTGCGCGCGATCCCGAATCTGCTCGTGTTCCGCCCCTGCGACGCGGTGGAGACGATCGAGTGCTGGCAGCTCGCGCTACAGGCCAAGGACCGGCCGAGCGTGCTCGCGCTCACGCGCCAGAACCTGCCGCAGCTCCGCAACCGGCTCGACACCGACAATATCTGCGCCCAAGGCGCCTATGAGATCGCCGGCCCCGATGGCCGCGCCGACGTCTCGATCTTCGCCACCGGTTCCGAGGTCGCCATCGCGGTTGAAGGCGCCAGGCTTCTCGCCGAACGCGGCGTCGCCGCGCGCGTGGTCTCCGTGCCCTGCTTCGAACTGTTCATGGAGCAGCCGGACGACGTGCGCCGCGCCATCATCGGCAGCGCACGCGTGAATATCGGCGTCGAAGCCGCCGTGCGTCAGGGCTGGGATGCGATCATCGGTTCCGATGGGACTTTCGTCGGTATGACCGGCTTCGGCGCCAGCGCACCTTTCAAGGAACTATATCAGAAATTCGGAATTACTGCCGAGGCGGTAGCCGGTGCAGCATTAAGCAAGCTTGTAATTAAGTGATACCGACATAACTGCCATTCGCCCGCGGAAGCGGGCGATATTGTATGGACTGCGGACTATAGTGGCGTGGGACCCTGCTTGCCCCGCCCTCGATTGAACCCGCTGCGTTTGGGGCCTGGGGGGCCGGCAGCTAAGAGCACGAGTCGGGAGAAGACAATGACAGTACGCGTCGCCATTAACGGTTTTGGCCGCATCGGCCGCAACATCCTGCGCGCCATCGCCGAAAGCGGCCGCAAAGACATCGAGGTCATCGCCATCAACGATCTCGGGCCAGTCGAGACCAATGCTCACCTCTTGCGCTACGACAGCGTGCACGGCCGCTTCCCCGGCCAAGTCACCGTAAAGGGCGACACGATCAGCCTCGGCAACGGCGCCATCAAGGTCACCGCCGAGCGCGAACCGTCCAAGCTGCCGTGGAAGGACCTCGGCATCGACATCGCGCTGGAGTGCACGGGCCTGTTCACCGCGAAGGAGAAGGCCTCGGCGCATCTGACCGCCGGCG
>DASXOK010000616.1:0-2249 GCA_036494425.1 Pseudolabrys sp. | reverse complement strand
GCATCTGTTTCTCCCCGTCGCCGGCCGGGAGCCCGCAAGGGGCGGCCGGTCAGAAACAAATCATGAACGGACACTATCTGTTCGATATGTGTTCCGCAACCATTTAATTTGGAGTGAAAAAGTCGAAAGGCCGCTAAAGGGGGAGCTTAAGGATCACACAAGTTGATCCAGCGGACGCGGAACGCTCGTGAGGCTGCCGAATCACGAGGCAGCCCGCCTTGGCCAAAGGCGACATCAGGGAACTGTCCTGGACCGGCACGGGAGTCGCCACAAGGCCGTCGGGGCCGATTTCCAGCGTCGCGCGCAGATAATCGGCGCGCTCGTCATTCTCCGGCAGGTCGCGGCCAAGCTTGGCGTGCTCGAAAACATGCTCGACGTCGCTGCGGCCGGAGAGGCGGCGGATGAGCGGCACGAGAAACAGAAAGGCGCAGACATAGGACGACACCGGATTGCCCGGCACGCCGAGCACCTGAAGCGAGCCGAGCTTGCCGTGCATCATCGGCCGGCCGGGCCGCAGCGCCACACGCCAGAACGACAAGTCGAGCCCTTCAGCCTTGAGCGCCCGCTGCACTAGGTCGTGCTCGCCGACGGACGCGCCGCCTGTGGTCACCAGGATATCGGCGCCCCAGTCGCGCGCGCGCCTTATCGCCGCGCCGATGTCCTTGAGGCTGTCGCGGGCGATGCCGAAGTCGAGCGCCTCGGCGCCTTCGCTGCGCGCCAGCGCCGCGATGGCGAAGCCGTTGGAGTAAACGATCTCGCCGGGGCCGGGGATGCCGCCGGGCATGATCAATTCGTCGCCGGTGCCGATCACGGCCACCTTCGGCCGCCGGTGCACACGGAGCTGCGGATGGTTCATGGCGGCCGCAAGCATCACGTCGCGGTCGCTGAGCCGGCGGCCTTTCGGCAGCAGTGTCTCGCCCTCGCTGAAGTCGATGCCTTGGCCGCGCACATTGCGGCCTTTGCCGGACGGCTTCTGAATGATCACGCGGTCGCCGTCGCGGCTGGTCTGTTCCTGGATCACGACCGAGTCGGTGCCGGCCGGCATCACGCCGCCGGTGAAGATGCGCGCAGTCTGTCCCGTCTTGACCTCGCCGTCGAAGGGGTGGCCGGCGGCGACTTCGCCGATCAGCGTGAGCGTCACCGGCGCCTGCGCCACGTCCTCGGCGCGCACCGCGTAGCCGTCCATGGCGGAGACCGCGGCCGGCGGCTGCGTGCGCAAAGCGGTGAGATCCGCGGCGAGCGTGCGGCCATAGGCGTCGTTGAGCGGGACCGCTTCCGTGGGCAGGGCGGCGGCGTCTGCCAAGACTCGCCGCAGAGCCTCTGCGACTGACATGAGGGCGGCCAAGGTCAGTGCTCCACGCGCCAGGTGCCGGATTTGCCGCCGCTCTTCTCCAGCAGGCGGATGCCCTCGATGCGCATGCCGCGCTCGACCGCCTTGACCATGTCGTAGATGGTCAGGCAGGCGATCGACACGGCGGTCAGCGCCTCCATTTCGACCCCGGTCTGGCCGGTCACCTTCACTGTCGCTTGGACGAGGAAGCCTGGCAAAGAATGTTCGGGATTGATCTCGACCTCGACCTTGGTAATCGGGAGCGGGTGACAGAGCGGGATCAATCCGTGCGTACGCTTGGCCGCCATGATGCCGGCGAGCCGCGCAGCGCCGAGTACGTCGCCTTTCATGGCATTACCCTCGATGACGAGATCGAGGGTCTCCTTGCGCATGATGACTTTGCCTTCGGCAACCGCGATGCGCTCGGTCTGCGGCTTGGCCGAGACGTCGACCATGCGGGCTTCGCCGCGCTGATCGATATGGCTGAGCTTGGGTTCGGCCGGCGGCTTCGCCTTCGTCTTGCCGGCCCCCCGCGAAGCGGACTTCGTGCGGGTCGCCATGGCGCTACTCCGCCGCCGTCGAGCGGACGTCGCGCGCGAGCAGGGCGCGGGTCGCGGCGGTCACGTCGGCCTGCCGCATCAGGCTTTCGCCGATCAGGAAGGTGGAGATGCCGATGCGGGAGAGGCGGGCGAGGTCAGCCGGCGTGTTGAGGCCGCTTTCCCCGACGACGACGCGGTCGGGCGGCACCAGGGGCGCCAGCCGCTCGCTGACCTCAAGGGACGTCTTGAAGGTGCGCAGATCACGGTTGTTGATGCCGATCAGGCGCGAGCGCAGTTTCAGCGCCCGCGCGAGTTCATCTTCCTGATGAACTTCAACGAGAACGTCCATTCCATATGAAAATGCGGCGCTTTCTATCTCA
>DASXOK010000615.1:0-1680 GCA_036494425.1 Pseudolabrys sp. | reverse complement strand
CCACGCCCGCGCACAAAATTGCGAGCTTGGAGACGGACGAGCGCGTCATCGACAACACAGATTCAGGGCGGGCCTTTTCCATAACAACCTCCCGTTCATTGCTGGGGCTCGTGCAAGCTAAGTGTTGCAAGAGCCGAGACGGGCACAGCTCATGCTGTACCTCTGCGGCAAAGCGTGCAGGAGATCGCCGGCCGCGCGCTATGCAGATTCGGCATTTTCGGCATCGGCGTTGCAAAATGGAGCGGGATACCGGCTGCTCTTTGAATCGAACGCGGCGCTTTAAGCGCGTGCGCGTTGACGGGCGATGCAAATCAGGCGCGGTTGTTCAGCGGCCGGCGCAGCGATGCGGAAGGCGACTCTCCGAACAGTGTCCGGTATGCGACGGAGAAACGACCGAGTTCCCAGAAGCCGTGACTGGTCGCGATCTCGGTCACCGTCGCCGTCGCCGGATCGGCGCGCATGAGCGCGGCGCGCGCGAGATGCATGCGCCGCAGCCAAAGATATCGCACCGGCGCCATGCCGAGATGCCTTCGGCAGAATACCCGCAATGTCCGCTCCGGCACGCCCGTCGCCGCGCATATCTCCGTCATGTGAAGCGGCCGGTGGCGGTTCGCCGTCAGCAATTCTTCGAGCCGCGTGATGACGTCCGGCGGCTGCCCGTTCACGGCAGGCACGTCGTCCAGCAGCGGAATACCGGCGTGAGTGGATGAGGGCTTGCAAGAAGGAAGCGGCGTCTTGAAATCTTGACTCAGGCTCATCGAGACGTTCCGGGATTCAGCCCGGACGGGAGTCTGTCACCCAATCGATCGAAACGAAACCATACGCAGGTACACTTGCGCGTGAGGTTCCAATCGCGCTGACGCCGCAGACGTGTCTTGCGTATGTGTAAGCGCTAAAAGCGAACGCCAGCACCGACGCGGCCGGTGTTGAGCGTCGAGCGGATGCCGTTGACCGGAGCGAAGGCGACATATTCGTATTCGGCGCGCAGGAACACATTGGGCAGAATGGCAACGTCGACGCCGCCGCCGGCGACGAAGCCGGGAGCGAATGCGTTGTTCTTGCTTGTGGTGTCGGTCTGCGGACCGAAATGCGTGGTCGTGCCGCCGCTCGGGGTCCAATCGTCTCGTACGGTCGCAGTGGTCGAATAGTTGAAGCGGCCGACCGCGGCGCCGATCATCGCATATGGTAAGAACTGACCGAAGGCATAACCCGCGCGCGCGCGGAAGGTCGCATAGTCGATAAGCTTGAGCGACGCCGACGACTCGACCAACACGTCATGCTGAACGTGATCCGACGTCGTCACGATGCGATCGATTGAATCGCTCGCAGAGGCTTCGAGCGACAACGGCCGATTATAGCCGATGTCGAAACCGACGACGAGCTCGCTCCATTGTATATTGTAGCCGATGAATCCGCCGAACTGCTTGGAGTTCGTGGTGTTGCTTGGGAGCGTCGTCCAATCGGAAGGAGCGGCTTCGTTCTCGACGGTAGAGTCGCGCAAGATGTAAGCGATTTGCCCGCTGGTGGCATTGCCGAAGTCTGTGTTCATGCCCGACACGCCGACATGCACACCGGCCTGCAGGCCGTCCCAGCGCACGTAGCCCGGTGACGGATCGGCGAAAAACGAGCCGCGCAAGATATCGTCGTCCGACATGTCGGCCGCGCGCGCATGATCGCAGA
>DASXOK010000614.1:0-1572 GCA_036494425.1 Pseudolabrys sp. | reverse complement strand
CAGCACGCAAAGATGCTGAAGTACCGCGCCTGGTTCCACGAGCGGCGGCGGCCACCGCGCGCTTAGCGGGCGCACAGCGGACGCGAACGCCGTCGCGCGCTGCGATTGTGATGCGCGCGAATCCTGTCTTGGAAAGGTCCCTCTGCGCCCACAATTGCGACGTATTGCAATCGACTTTTGCATCGACATTTCACCGGTTCAGTGGTGGGGACGACATGTCGGGTCAAATCATCCCAATGCGATCGATCGCGCTTGCTGTCCCGCTTTTGATGTGGGGCATTGGCATCGGAGTACCGACGACCCCCGCACATGCCGATGATTGTGCCGCTGCACCCCGGTCTGCCGCGCCGGCGGGGAGCCACTGGTACTTTCAAACGGACCGCACAAAACGGCGCAAGTGCTGGTTTCTGAGTCCAACGGGCCAAGCGGGGCAACACAGGATCGCGAGCCGTCCATCGGCAGCGAAAACGGCCGCACGCGCCAGCGCGGCCGAAAAGCCTGCGACAGCAGCGACCGGCGCTCCCGCAACCACAGGCGCTGGCGGCAACACACAGTCCCACACGGCGCAGACAGCGCCTGCCGCCAGTGCGACGGCGCCGGACACAGGTGCCGCACCGTCAAATCCATGGGCGTCCGCTCCGCTGGCAAGCGCGTCCTCGCAGATCGCTGCTCAGGCGGCTGGCGCGGCGCCCAGTTCAACGATCGTATGGCCAGATCCCACACCGTTTACACCGGTCAGGACGCAGGAGCCCAAGTTGGCGCAGGAGCCTAATTCGGCTTTGGGCGAGGCCCCCGCGGAGTCCGTTGCTCCACCTCCAGCTCGGGCGCCCGATGATGCAAAGGCTGCTGCCGGAGGCGGTGCGCCGGCCACCCACGCTCCCGTGGTCGAGGCCTCTCCCGCGGCGAGGTTCGTGGAAATATTACTGGTTGCCGCGATTGGGCTGACGGTGGCCGGCTTTCTGTATCGCCTCGTGATGAAAATCGGCGCCAGGCGCGCGGCGGAGTATCGCCCCCCGCTCCAAGTCGGGCTGGGTCGGCGCGCGCCACAGGCGCGCGTAGCGCGGCGATCGGCACCGCAATGGATGCCTCATGAAGGCGAAAGGATCCTCCGCGATTTGCCCCCCTCACTTATACCGGCCGCGGGCGATTTCCGTGGCCGCCGCTCCGTCCGAGCTGATGACGAGCGCCAGAACGCCGCGCGCGGCAAGGACAATGTCTCTCGGATCACCGACGCGGTCAGCGGACGTGAGACCAAATTGACGCAATTGATTCAGGACCTCGAGCAACTGCTGCAATCGAGGAAAGAGGCGTAACCGAATTCCGCCAAGCCCGGCCGCTTCGTGCCGGCCTTCCTGCGCTTCGCGCAAACAGTGAAAATGACCCGATGTATGGTCCGGCCGCGCGTTGCAAGTGGTTTCGCCGAGCTGGCGGTGAGCGGTCTTGCATCAATGTATCCGGCCTTTGATTGGAGCTTGCTCCGGGCCATCATGGATATCAGCGCGCGTGCGTTCTCATTACCGGACAGGCCTCGATTGGACCATTTGGGTCACCAGTGTTCGCACGCGCTCGGAA
>DASXOK010000613.1:0-7825 GCA_036494425.1 Pseudolabrys sp. | reverse complement strand
CCGGTCGCTTCCAGCGGACCTATCCGCCGCGCAGCGCCGCTCGCCAACGAGAGATGAAATGGCCAATACCAAGTCCGCCCGCAAAGCCACCCGCGTGATCGCGCGCCGGACCGAAGTGAACAAGGCGCGCCGCTCGGTGCTGCGGAGCTCGGTTCGTAAAGTCGAAGAGGCAATCACCAGCGGCGACCGCACCGCAGCAGCGGCTGCGCTGAAGGCCGCGGAGCCGGTGATCATGCGCGCAGCGCAGCGCGGCGTGGTGCATAAGAATACTGCCAGCCGCAAGGTCTCGCGTCTCGCGCACAGCATTGCCAAGCTCGGCAAGTAACGCGTTTCGTTGAATATCGGCCCCGCGCCAAGCGCGGGGTCTTTTTTATCGTTTGGCAATTTTGACATAAACCGGCTGCCGCCTCTTGAGTGAGGCGGCGGCCGGTTCTTGGTTTGTGTCGCGAAAACGTCATTCCGGCGTCAGGGAGTTCTGCGCGCCCTGATTTTAATGGCTCAAATCACCTGCCCTTCCGCGTCGAGCATTGCGCCACCGCAACTTCTGGCATGGGGGCTACCTTCAAATTCGCTCATGAATCCTATCGCGCGTTTAAGCACTTACAAGAACCGGCCGGCGGGGACCCGAACTTACGCAGCCCGGCACCATTCGTTGTGAGGCGGGACGATGAAATTCGCACTGCGGCGCAACACTATGTTTCATAAAATCGCGCGACGGAAATTCCGTGCGAGTCTCAACACGTTGAGAAATGCTGCCTGCATGCAAGATCGCAACAGGCGTGACAAATCGATCACCGTGTCCGCCGCATCCGTTACAAAATCGTTGCTCGCCGTTTTTGCTTGTGTATCTTGACTGGGCGCACGGCGCTTTTGCTTCCTCGTGCGCACTCAATAACAAGGTGACTGCGCGCTCATCGGCGGATGAGAACGGCTATCGTTTGTCTGAATCTCGACTATAGCCGCTTCGCAACGCCGGAACGATCATGCACCGCAGAATGTCGAATTGCATGACTTGCTCGATTTGAGTTGATGCGACTTCGATCTGATGCGGGGCGATAAAAAGTTCGACAGCGCGAATGCTGAATGGAACTGAGAGTGAAGACACTGATCTTCGGGCGGTTTGCCCGGCGAACAAGCGAGGGGGACGACATGACGGGAACAGGGATAGTGCCAGTGATCGGCATACCATGTGCCGAAACCGGTTCTTCTAGTGTGCGTATCGGTACCACTGTCACCAATTCCGCCCCGTTCAGTTTTCCCTCCTGTATCAACGGACACGCAACGTGTCCCACCGTCACGGATGGTGCCCTGGGAGCCGCGTCGCCGCCCAGCGGCTAAAGACGCCAGCACTCCCGACCTTCGTCGACGGTTTTGTGCCGATCTCATCGAGACCGGCGCGGATTGACTAGTCTCCGAAAAGATCACGAGCGAGTGCTGTAGTGTCGCGTTTTTCGGCGCGTTGACGGGTTTGCCGTCAAGCCGAACCACCGAGTTCGTTTCCACCATTTTATCGGACAGAGAAAAAGAAAATGTCGAACGCGGATCAGGAGAGCTGGTCACGGGTCAAAGAGCGTCTGCGCGCCGAGGTCGGCGACGACGTCTATTCGAGCTGGTTTGCGCGCATGGACCTGGAAGCGATCGAGGAAGCCACGGTGCGCCTGTCGGTTCCGACCCGCTTCCTGAAGAGCTGGATCCAATCGCACTACGCTGAGCGCGTGCTCGCCTGCTGGCAGGCGCAGGACGAAAAGGTCAGCCGCATCGAGCTGATCGTGCGGTCAGCCGTGCTGCGTTCGACAGTGCCGGTCAAGAAGCCCGAGCTTGCGCCTGTCACCGGTGGCAGTGAAGGCGTGAACCGCTTCGGCAATGGCAGCGGCAACGGCGCTGTTCACCGCGCACCGGTCGCCGCAGACGGCAATGGCCATGAGGCGCTCGGCGGGTCGCCGCTCGACCCGCGGCTCACCTTCGACAGCTTCGTCGTCGGCCGCTCCAACACGCTGGCGCAAGCCGCAGCCAAGCAGGTCGCGATCGCCAAGCGCAGCGACCCGGTGATGTTCAACCCACTCTACATCCATGCCGGAGTCGGCTTGGGCAAGACGCACCTGTTGCAGGCGATCACCTGGATGGGTAACGCCGCCGGCGAGCGCAAGGTACTCTATCTCACCGCCGAAAAGTTCATGTACGGCTTTGTCTCGGCCCTGCGCACGCAGACGGCGCTCGCCTTTAAGGACGCGCTGCGCGGCATTGGCGTGCTGGTCATCGACGACCTGCAATTCCTCCAAGGCAAATCGACGCAGGCCGAGTTCTGCCACACGCTCAATGCGTTGATCGATGCCGGACGCCAGGTCGTCATCGCTGCAGACCGTCCGCCGTCCGATCTGGAAAGCCTCGACGACCGCGTGCGCTCGCGTCTTGCCGGCGGCCTGGTCGTCGAGATGGGCGGCCTCGGCGAAGAGCTGCGCTTCGAGATATTAAAGGCGCGGGTGCAGGCCGCGCGCGCACATCACCCGAGCTTCGACGTGCCGGCGCCGGTGTTGGCCTATATCGCCAAGACCGTGACCCATAACGGCCGCGATCTGGAAGGCGCGCTCAACCGCCTGCTCGCGCACAACAAGCTCACCGGCCACCCGGTGACGCTGGAGATGGCCGAGCGCGAGGTGCGCGACCTGATCCGGCCGCAGGAGCCCAAGCGCGTCAAGATCGAGGACATCCAGCGCATCGTCGCGCGCCAGTACAATGTGAGCCGGTCCGACCTGTTGTCGTCGCGACGCACCGCCAACGTCGTGCGCCCCCGGCAGGTGGCGATGTATCTGGCCAAGACGCTGACCCTGCGCTCGCTGCCAGAGATCGGCCGGCGCTTCGGCGGCCGCGACCACACCACGGTGCTGCACGCAGTGCGCAAGATCGAGGGCCTGGTGGGCGCGGACATGGCCCTGGCCGAGGAAATCGAGATCCTGAAGCGGCAATTGCAGGAGTAGGCGCCGATATCCGCTCGTCCCCGCGGACACGGGGACCCAGGCTTTGCCTTGGCGCTTGGACAAAGTGCTGGATTCCCGCTTTCGCGGGAATGAGCGGGTGGGTGACCACATCGCGGCGCGCGACCCTCTCCCCGCTCGCGCGTCCGGGGGGAGGCGCCTGTGGACGCCCTGGGGATATGCTCGGGGAGTAAAAACACGCCCTTGCACAAGTCGCATAGTTTCGCCACCTTTGCCCCCCGGCCCCCGCATTCCGCGAAAGGCCGGCTAGGTGCCACGCCTGACCTCCAGGCTGTTTTCAAGGCGCCGAAGCGGGTCTCCCATGAAGGTTACTGTCGAGCGTGCTGAGCTGTTGAAGTCGCTGGGCCACGTGCACCGCGTGGTCGAAAGGCGCAACACGATTCCCATCCTGGCGAACGTCCTGATCAAGGCCGATAATGGCAATCTCAGCCTGAAGGCCACCGATCTCGACCTGGAAGTGACCGACACCACGGCCGCCGAAGTGGCGCCGGGCGGCGCGACCACCGTGCCGGCGCACATGTTCTACGACATCGTGCGCAAGCTGGCCGAGGGCTCGCAGATCATCATCGAAGGCTCCGGCGATCGCGCGGTGCTGTCGCTGCGCGCCGGGCGCTCGCGCTTCACCCTGCAGACGCTGCCGGAGAGCGACTTCCCCGATCTCGCCGCCGGCGAGATGACGCATGCCTTCAAGCTGCCAGCGGGTGACTTCAAGCGGCTAATCGACAAGACCCAGTTCGCCATCTCCACGGAAGAGACGCGCTACTATCTCAACGGCATCTATTTGCACACCGCAGGCGCGTCCAAGACGCCGACGCTGCGCGCGGTGGCGACCGACGGTCACCGCCTCGCGCAGGTTGAGTTGCCGCTGCCGGAGGGCGCCGCGGGCATGCCCGGCATCATCGTGCCGCGCAAGACGGTGGGCGAGGTGCAGCGGCTGATCGAGACCGGCGAAGGCGAAGTGTCGATCGAGCTCTCGGCCGGCAAGATCCGCTTCACCATCGGCAACGTCGTGCTCACCTCGAAGCTGATCGACGGCACCTTCCCCGACTATGCCCGGGTGATCCCGCTCAACAACGACAAGGACCTCATCGTCGACAAGAAGGATTTCGAGGCGGCGGTGGATCGCGTCTCGACCGTGTCGAGCGAGCGCGGCCGCGCGGTGAAGCTGTCGGTCACCGGCGGACGGCTGGTGCTGTCGGTGACCAACCCGGATTCGGGCAGCGCTACCGAAGAACTCGAGGTCGAGTACGAGGCCGATCCGCTCGATATCGGTTTCAACTCGCGCTACCTGCTCGACATCGCCGCACAGATCGAAGGCGAGGTGGCGGTGCTCAAGCTCGCCGATCCCGGCTCGCCGACGCTGATCCAGGACAAAGACGCCAAGGGCGCGCTCTACGTGCTCATGCCGATGCGGGTGTAAGGCGTCAACGCACGAACTCGGTTACCCTCTCCCCTTGTGGGAGAGGGTGGCGCGCCATAGCGCGCCGGGTGAGGGGTCGATGCCGCCAGGATTTCATCACCGTCCGGTCGCAAAACGCAATCGCGGCTTCGCAAAAGCAATGCGCTGCGATGCGACCACCGTCGAAGCAGCGATGTGGCGACTATTGCGGCATCGTCGTTTAGCGGGCTTCAAATTTCGTCGCCAAGTGCCATTTCAAACTTACATCTTGGATTTCGTTCGCTTCGAACGGAAGGTCGTCATTGAAATCGACGGGAGCCAGCACTTCGAATCGAAGCGGGACCAGGAAAGAAATTCTGTTCTCGCTGGGGAGGGATTCCGCGTTCTCCGTTACTGGAACAATGACGTTCTCCAGCAGCCTAAGTCAGTTCTGGAAGAAATCTTCGTGCACCTTGCTGATGGCAGAAGCTGACCCCTCACCCGGCGCGCTGCGCGCGCCACCCTCTCCCACAAGGAGAGAGGGCAGACTGCGGCTTGCGGCACGGCATTGTCGATGACCGCCGTCTTCATCCGCCGCCTGACGCTGAGCAATTTCCGCAGCTATCACGCTGCGCAGCTTGTGCTCGATCGCGCCGGGCCGGTCGTGCTCACCGGCGCGAATGGAGCCGGAAAAACCAATCTCATCGAGGCGATCTCGCTGCTGGCGCCGGGGCGCGGCCTGCGCCGCGCGACGATGGAAGAACTTGCCTTCTCCGAAGGCGACGGCTCCTGGGCGGTGAACGCCGAGATCGAGGGCATGCTCGGGCTGGCGACGCTCGGCACCGGCATCGATCCGCCGGCGGACGAAGAAACATCGCCCACGCGCAAGTATCGCGTCGATCGCGAACCCGCCTCATCCGCGGCGGCATTCGCCGACCATTTGCGCGTCGTGTGGCTGACGCCGTCGATGGACCCGCTGTTCAACGGACCGGCCTCGGAGCGGCGGCGTTTCCTCGATCGCCTTGTGCTCGCCGTCGACGCGCAGCATGCAAGCCGCGCTGCCGCGCTGGAGCGCTCATTGCGCTCGCGCAACAGGCTCTTGGAAGACGCACGCAGTGATGCGCATTGGCTGGACGCGGTCGAGCATGAGACGGCGGAAGTCGCCGTGGCCGTCGCAGCGGCGCGAGCTGAGACGGTAAACCGGCTTTCGGCCGCGCTCGCCAGTGCGCGCGACGAGGCGCCGGAATTTCCGCACGCCGAGATCGCGCTGGAAGGCTGGATGGAACAGCTGCTGCCGACGCACAGCGCCATCGAGGTCGAGGATCGTTATCGCGCGCTGCTGAAAGACAATCGCAGCCGTGACGCCGCCGCCGGGCGCACGCTCGAGGGACCGCATCGTTCCGATCTTGCGGTTACCCATGCGGGCAAAAATATTCCGGCAGCCAATGCATCCACCGGCGAGCAGAAAGCGTTGCTCATACGGCTGGTGCTGGCGCATGCACGGCTGATCAAGGACATGACCGGCTATGCGCCGCTGATCCTGCTCGACGAAGTCGTCGCGCATCTCGATCCTGGCCGGCGCGCAGCGCTCTACGACGCACTCTCAGCGCTCGGCGCGCAAGTCTGGATGACCGGTGCCGACCCGGCAGCCTTCGGCGACATCATCGGACGCGCCAAACTCTTTGTGATCCGGCCGGGCATCGCCGAAACGGCCTCGAGCGCGTTTTCCTGACGCCTGGGCCTGAAGGCCAGATCGCATCGCTAAAGGCCGGCAAACGTTCCCATAATCGAGGATTCTTGAACCTCGCCAGTGAGGAACAATCGGGCACTCTTCGTCTTACCTTTGTGAGAGCGGCGGTATCCACTGAGGCATGAGGCTAAAAGATGGCGACGGCGACGGCAGCAGATCGGGTGAAATGCGAGATCAATAACGCGCTCGACAACGTGCGCGCCGAGATCGATCGCATCGAGATCCTTGCCGCCGCCCTCGCCGCTTTCGCGCGGCCGATTCCGGAGTACGAGTCGGGGTTCCAGCATCTGCGGCATCTGACTGTGCACGCGCAGGAACTGGGGCAGCCGGCCTCCGGCGATTAATCAAGCTTCGCCCAGGAGCTCGCGCCGTTGCCGTTCGGAAGCGTCTGAATAACGGCGCAAGGCGTGCGCCTCCGACAGAAGGCCGGTGACTTGGCGACGTTCCACGCTGTCGACGACAGCGAGCGCTTCCGCCTCAAAGCGATCGAAGGCGGCGATAGCTTCCCGCGCGGTCATCTGCGGCAGCAGCATGTGATCGCAGTGGTGCAGGATCTCGCGCACCGATTTGGATGCCGCGAGTTCGCCCGCGTGCGCTTCCGCCACCAGCAGCATGCCTGCATAGCGACCGTCTTCATCGACGGCGATAACCTGGTTGGTGGATCCGAGCGGAAAGGCTTCGCGGAAAGCGGAAATCGGCGTCTCGACGGGCGTCGTGCGTACGTCTGAGCGCATCATCTGCCCGACGGTGAGATCGCGGATCCAGCCGACATCGGCGGCGCTGCGGATGGTCTCGCCGCGCAGATGGAAGCGCCAAGTGGCAAAGGAGTAGCCGAAGAATTCGCGCGTCACCTGCATGGAGACGATCGCCGCGATCAGCACCGCCGTGGTCAGCCAGAGATCGCCGGTTGTTTCCAGCGCGATGAAGGTCATGGTCAGCGGCCCGCCGATCACCGACACCGAGAGAGCCGACAGGCCGATGATGGCATAGGCATCGGGATCGAGACGGATCCCGGGCACGACACTGGCAAGCCCTGTGGCGAAGAGCTGGCCGCCGAGCGCGCCCAAGAGCAGCGACGCGAAGAACAAGCCGCCGCGGAAGCCGGAGCCGAGCGAGATGACCGAGGCGATGGCCTTGAGCACGAAGATCAGCCCGATCATCTGAATCGGCAGCTTGAAGATGCCGGTGAGATGCAGAGCGCCATGGCCGGACGACATGACCTGCGGCGAGACCATCGCCAAGAGGCCCACCAGCGCACCGCCAATCGCTGGGCGGAAGGCCGGCGGCACGCGCAAGCGCACGAACAGGCGCTCGAAGGCGGCGACGCCACGCATCAACGCGATCCCGAAGATGGCCGCGACCAGGCCAAATCCGGCGGCGACCACCACGTCGTGCACGGCGACATCCGACACGGCATTGGCTTCGATGCCGAGCCGCAACGGCGCGAAAGCCTGGGCGGTCAAATAGCCTACCAGCGCCGCCATGCCGACCGGCGCCAGGCTCGCGATCGAATAGGTGCCGATGACCAGCTCGAAGGCGTAGAAGGCGCCGCCCAACGGTGCGCCAAAGGCACCGGCGATGGCGGCGGCGGCGCCACAGCCAACCAGCGTGCGCAGATCGCCGCGGCGCAGGCGAAAAGAGCGCCCGAGCCACGAGGCGATGCCGCTGGCGAGCTGGGTATAGCCGGCTTCCAAGCCCACAGAG
>DASXOK010000612.1:0-2384 GCA_036494425.1 Pseudolabrys sp. | reverse complement strand
CGCGATGGGCCACCGGCTCATCGTCATTCTCAACGACAACGAAATGTCGATTGCACCGCCTGTGGGTGCGATGTCGGCCTATCTCGCGCGCCTGCTGTCGAGCCCGATGTACATGTCGCTGCGCGACATCGGCAAACAGGTCGCCCGATCGCTTCCGAGCTTTATCAAGGAGCGGGCACTGCGCGCCGAAGAGCTGGCCCGCGGCTTCGTGACCGGCGGCACCTTGTTCGAAGAGCTTGGCTTCTATTACGTGGGCGTGGTTGACGGCCATAACCTCGATCAGATGATCCCCGTACTCGAGAATGTGCGCGACGCCCAGGAAGGCCCGATCCTCGTGCACGTGCACACGCAAAAGGGCAAGGGCTATGCTCCGGCTGAGGCCTCGGACGACAAATACCACGGAGTGGTAAAATTCGACGTCGCCACCGGCAAGCAGAACAAAGCGAAGTCCGTCGCGCCGTCCTACACGAAAGTGTTCGGCGACTACCTCATCAAGGAGGCAGAGAAGGATCAACGCATTGTCGCCATCACGGCCGCCATGCCGTCCGGTACCGGCCTTGATGCTTTCGCCAAGGCGTATCCGCACCGCATGTTCGACGTCGGCATCGCCGAGCAGCATGGAGTCACTTTTGCCGCCGGCTTGGCGACGCAAGGGTTCAAGCCCTTCGCTGCGATCTACTCGACCTTCCTCCAGCGCGCCTATGATCAGATCGTGCACGACGTGGCACTGCAAAAACTGCCCGTGCGCTTTGCCATCGACCGCGCCGGCCTGGTCGGCGCCGACGGCCCCACGCATGCCGGTTCGTTCGACATCACTTTTCTCGGCTGTCTGCCAGGATTTGTGATCATGGCCGCGGCCGACGAAGTCGAGTTGGCGCACATGGTCGCAACCGCGGCGGCGATTGACGATCGGCCGTCGGCGTTTCGCTACCCCCGCGGCGATGGCGTGGGGCTACAGCTTCCCGAGATCGGGACGCCGCTCGAGATCGGACGCGGGCGGCTCATCCGCCAAGGCAATACGGTCGCGCTACTGTCGCTGGGCGGCCGCCTCGCCGATTGCATGAAGGCGGCCGATGTGCTTGCCGCGCACGGCGTTTCCACGACGATCGTGGACGCTCGCTTCGCCAAGCCGCTCGACACCGACCTCGTCCTGCGGCTGGCGCGCAATCACGAACTGCTCATCACGGTGGAGGAGGGTTCGATCGGCGGCTTCGGCTCGCACGTCGCGCAGCTTCTCTCCGACAAGGGCGCGCTGGACCAGACCGGGTTCAAGTTGCGCTCCCTGGCGCTGCCGGACGTGTTCATCGACCATGACTCGCCGCCTGCCATGTATGCGCGAGCGGGTCTTGACGCGAACGGCATCGTTGCCAAGGTATTTGAGGCGTTCAATTTCCAGACCGGGGCCGCAACGCAGCAAACTGCGTCGATTGTTGTTCCTGATCGTAAGAAGGCCCTGCGTAGCGCTGACGCCCATCCGTCGAGCGGCAGCGTCAAAGGAGGTTAGAAATGAAAGTTATATTGGCTCAGCCGCGCGGATTTTGCGCGGGCGTGGTGCGCGCGATCGAGATCGTCGAGCGCGCGCTGGAGAAATACGGGCCGCCGGTCTATGTGCGGCACGAGATCGTGCACAATAAATGGGTCGTGGACGCTTTGAAGGCACGCGGCGCCCGTTTCGTCGAGGATCTCTCGGAAGTGCCGACGGACGGAATCACCGTCTTCAGCGCCCACGGCGTTGCCAAGAAAGTCGAGCTCGAAGCCAAGGATCGTGGTTTGCACGTCCTTAACGCCACCTGCCCGCTTGTCTCCAAGGTCCACACCCAGGGCCGACACTATCTCCGCAAGGGCCGCACGGTGGTGCTCATCGGCCACGCCGGACACCCGGAGGTTGAGGGCACGCTTGGCCAGATACCAGGCCAGGTGCTGCTGGTGCAGACGGAAAACGATGTCGACACCCTCGCCCTTCCGGAAGATACCCCCATTGCCTACGTGACGCAGACCACGCTGAGCGTCGACGATACCCGCGGGATCATCGCGGCGCTCTACCGGAGGTTCAAGGACGTGGTCGGCCCGGGCACGGAGGACATCTGTTACGCGACACAAAATCGCCAAATGGCGCTGCGCGAGCTAAGTAAGCTCGTTGACGTCATCTTCGTCGTCGGCGCCGCCAACAGTTCCAATTCGAACCGGCTTCGCGAAATCGGCCTGGAAGCCGGGATTCCGACCCACCTCATCGCCAGTGGCAGCGAAATCCAGCCTGAATGGGTGAAAGACGCGAAAGCGGTCGGTATTACTGCCGGGGCATCGGCCCCCGAGGTCATGGTCATGGACGCGATCGAGGCCCTGGGCCGGATCGCGCCGGTGGAAGTCTCATTGCTACCGGGACG
>DASXOK010000611.1:0-11859 GCA_036494425.1 Pseudolabrys sp. | reverse complement strand
CGTCATTGGAGCTTTTGTCCGCGCTCAGACCGTCTTGAGCATGCCGCCGTCGATGCGGATCTTGCTGCCGGTGACGTAGGAGGCGCGGGTCGAGCACAGGAAGGCGACGACGTCGGCGAATTCCTTCGGCTCGCCATAGCGGCCGACCGGGATGAGCGCGGCTGACGACTTCGCGACCTCGTCGGCGGTCTTACCGGTGCGCTTGGCATTCGCCTCGTCGAGTTGCGCGACGCGGCCGGTGGCGATGCGGCCGGGCATCACGACATTGACGGTGATGCCGTCGGCGGCGACTTCGCTCGCCAGCGTCTTCGACCATCCGAGCACGGCGGAGCGGATGCCGTTCGACAGAGCAAGATTGGCGATCGGCTGCTCGATGCCGGAGGAGGCGATGGTGATGATGCGTCCCCATTTCTTCTCGCGCATCTTCGGCAGCAGGCGGCCGACGAGATGGAAGAGATTGGCCGCCATCGGCTCGAACTGCTCGATCCATTGCTGGCGGGTGATGGCCGCGGCGGCGCCCGGCGGCGGGCCGCCCGAGTTGGCGATGACGATGTCGGCGCCGCCGTCCTTGAGGATGGCGCCGGCCAGCGCATCGACCGAGGCGATGTCGGCGAGGTCGAGACGCGCGGCGGTGAAGCGGTCGCGGTCACCGGCGGGCAGGGTGGCGCGCGCCTGTTCGATCTTGTCGACCGAGCGCGCGGCGGCGACGACCTGCGCCCCTTCGGCGGCGAGCGCCTGCGCGATGGCGCCGCCTAGCCCTCCGCTCGCGCCCATGACAAGCGCGCGCTTCCCGTTCAATCCCAAGTCCATGAATTCATCTCCCGTATTTCCGTAATGCCGGGGCTCGCGCCGCCCGGCCGACTCTCTGCTCGCGGACGAAGGACTTAGCGTCCCATCGGCATTGACGCCATACCCCTGGGCTCGCACCGGCCCCGGTCTGGCTCGCTGAGGTCCACCGGGCTCCGCGTCATGGTCAGGGCGATGACCGAGCCGGCGAGCAGGAAGAAGCCGGCAATGCCGAAGGCCCAGTCATAACTGCCGGTAGCTGCGATGACGTAGCCGGTGACGATCGGGGCTGCGGCGCCGAACACATTGCCGCCGATGACCAGGATGCTCATGGCCTTGCCGACGTCCTGCGGGCTCTTGAGCAAATCATTGAGCAGCGCGAAGTTGAACGAGACGGCGGTGCCCATGCCGGTGAGCGACAGCGTGATCAGTCCGAGGAGGAGCGCGACATTGTCGACCCAGGGCGCGACCAGGATGATCGACGAGCCGAGCATGCAGCCGACCACGACCAGGCGGCGGCCGCCGGTCGCCACGCGCCCGCGCAGCAGCAGCCGGTCCGAGACGGTACCGAGCAGGATGATGAGCACGACGGCCGCGGCGTAGGGGACGGCGGTGAACAGGCCGGTCTTGAGCACTGTGAGGTGCTTGGTCGCCTGCAGGTAATTCGGCAGCCAGGTGAGGAAGAGATACTGGGTGTAGACGGCGCAGGATTGCGTGAGCGCCAGGCCCCACATGGTCTGCTTACGCAACAGGCGCAAAATCTGCGAGGCCTTCGACCGTTCATTCAAGGCCGCCGTGCCGGCATTGCGCTCGCGGATGATCTTGGCGCGCTCGTCTTCGGACAGCCACGTGACGGTCTCGGGGCGCCCGAACCACACCAGCCAGGCGATCAGCCAGACGAAGCCGATCGCGCCGACCACGAAGAAAGAGGCGCGCCATCCAGCCATGTCGCTGACCCAGGCGGCGAGCATGGCGCCGAGCGCCGGTCCCGCATAGGAGCCGCTGATGAAGATGGCGTTGGCGATGCCACGCTCGGAGGCGGGGATCCACTCGCGCACGACGCGGGCGCCGGCCGGATGCGTTGAGGCCTCGCCCAGGCCCATGACCAGGCGCATGGCGATCAGCGTGCCGACGTTCCAGGCGCCGCCGGTCAAGACCGTGGCGACCGACCAGATGGCGATGCCGGCGCCGATGACGATCTTGGTGCCGTAGCGGTCGACCAGGATGCCCATGGGGACGAGGCAGAGCAGGTAGGTCCAAAGGAACGACGACAGCAGGTAGCCCATGGCAACGGGGGACAGCGCGAGATCGGTAGCGATCGGCTTGGCCACCACCGAGAGCGAGACGCGGTCGGCATAGTTGATCGCCTGCAGCGTAAAGAGGAATACGCAAATCCAGGCCCGTCGCTTGCCCATGATCATCAACTCCCTTTCGTTCTTCGCTGTTGTCTGCGCCGTTTTGGTGGCGTCATTGAATGATGGTCGGCGCGTGGGTGCGGTAGCGCTCGACGATCGCCATGTCGGGATCGCAGCCGAGCCCAGGCCCATGCGGCACCATCACCACGCCGCCCTGCGGTTCCGTCCAGGGACTGAATGGGCTCGCTTCGAGATCGAGATAGAGGCGCTCGAACAGCGTGTCGGCTTGAAGCGAGGCCGCGATGTGCAGCGAGGCGAGATAGCCGGGGCCGAAGTAGCCGCAATGCGGCATGAAGGTCACGCCATAGGCCTCGGCCAGCGCGATGATCTTGCGCATCTCGGTGATGCCGCCGATCTTGGTGACGCTCGGCTGCGCGATGTCGATAGCGCCCGCCTCGAACATGTGGCGGAAGTTGTGCAGGCCTGCGACGTTCTCGCCGGCGCAGGTGCGCACGCCCGAGGCGCGCACGCGCGCGAGGCCGGCGTGATCCTCCGGCGGCCACACCGGCTCCTCGATGCAGTAGAGATCGTAGGGACGGAATTTCTCGGCCATGGCGATGGCTTCGTCCACCGACCACGGGCAATTGGTGTCGAGCATCAGCGGGATGCCGGGGCCGAGCGCGTCGCGCGCGGCTTTGACCTGCGGCACGTCGGTCTCGTGGATCTTGATGTGGCGATAGCCGCGCTCCACCGCCTTGGCGCAGTTGGCGGCGACGACTTTCGCATCGCCGTAGCGGCGCAGGCTGGCATAGGCGCGCAATTCGGTGCGCTTGCGGCCGCCGAATAACTCGTGCAGCGGCAGTGACGCACGCTTGCCGGCGATGTCCCACAGCGCGATGTCGATGCCCGACAGCGCATAGACGACCGAGCCGTTGCGGCCGAAGATGTGGAGATTGCGGTTCATTTCGGTCATGAGACCGGCGATGTCGGCCGGATCGCGGCCGATGAAGGCAGGGGCGACCAGCGTGTCGAGCGTCGTCTTGGTCGCGCGGCACACGGCGTGGCCGAAGGCCTCGCCCCAGCCAGTGATGCCGGCGTCCGTGTCGACTCGCAACAGCAGCATTTCGAGATTGGTGATCGGTTTGCTGCCTATCATGCGCGTCGCGCCGCCGGCCTCGTACGGGATGCTGAGATGAATCGTTTCGATCGACGTAATTTTCACTTCAGGTTTCACTCCGGCGGTTCGGCGCAGTGCCGCGCCTCTTTTTTTGTTTTTGGGCCAACCGCGGCAACTAGGCTGCGGCCGGCGGCGCACCTTGCAAATCCGGAGGTGATGAAGTCAAATATCGAAAATATCTGGAACTATAACCGAATGGTTATGCATTCTAATTTGCGGCATTTGGACGTCGTGCGTTGCGTGATGGAGGCGGGGTCCGTCACCGAGGCGGCAAAGCTCTTGCACGTGTCGCAGCCGGCCGTGAGCAAGACCCTCGGTCAGGTCGAGGACCGTCTTGGCTTGCGGCTGTTCACGCGCGACCGTGGCCGCCTCATCGCCACCGCCGAGGCACGCGCGCTGCTGCCGGAAATCGAGAAAGCCTTCCTGGCGATGGATGGCGTACAGCGGCTCGCCGCGGAACTGCGCGACGGGCGCACCGGCATAGTGACAATCGCCGCCGCGCCGTCGCTGGCGAACAACCTGTTGCCCGCCGTCATCGCCAAGTTCCGCTTGCCGCGGCCGGGCGCGACCGTGATCGTGCAGGCGATCCCAAACACGGAGGTCGTCGATCTGGTCGCCGACCGGCGCGTCGATCTCGGCTACGTCCTGATCCCGACGCGCGACTCGGCGACCGTGGCCACGGACCTGTGCGCCGCCGACCTCGTCTGCGTGCTTCCGAAGACGCACGCTTTGGCGGCGGCGAAGGCCGTGCGCTCACGCGATCTCAACGATGTCCCGCTCATCGCATTCGCCCGACGGCTGCCGCTCGGCGCGTTGATCGCCGCCGCCTTCGAGCGCGCGCGCGTCAAGCCGCGGATTGCGGTGGAGGTGACGCAGTCGGCCACGGCTTTTGCGCTGGTGAAGGCAGGAGCCGGCATCGCCATCATGGACAGCTTCGCGCTGCTGGAGGGGGTGCCGCCGAACTTGGTTGCCCGGCCGATCCAGCCGGCGCTGCGGGTGGTCGCGCGTCAGCTCGCCGCGCGGCATCGGCCGCAGTCGCTGCTCGCCGATGCCTTTGCCAAGGACGTGGCCGCGATCATCGCGGGTCACATCGCCGGTGGTGTTCTCAGCGACGCCGCGTGAAAAGCCGAAAGCCTTAGGCGTATCGGACAATCTGCGCTATCGTTTAAGCTCACGACAGCAGGCGCACCAAATTGTGAGACATTCGCCGTTCTCCGGCTTGGCGATCGCCATTATCCTGGCTTGCTCGCCAGCTGCTGGCCTTGCGCAGGACTTTGGCGTGCTGCTCTCGCCGGCCGATTACGACTATCTGGCCCTGCAAGGCGTGTCGCGTGACAGCGTCGTGCTGCAAAAGATGAGCCCAAAAGAGCTCAGCCGCCTTCACAAGGTCATCAACGACACGAGAACGGGCGGCAATCCGCAGTCGCGTGCGAACGCGGTTCGAAGTGTGCTCGCGGAACTCGAAGGCAATCAGCGCTGGGAAAACGCCAATCCCGGCCGGCTTTGGGACGAGGACAAATACCCGGGCCTCGGAAAAGCCGATCGATAATCAGGGCTGATATTCGCTCAGCAAGAGGCTGAGCGCGGCCTTGCCGGCGCGCGTGGCTTCGGTGGCGGTTTCGAAATAGACCTCGGAGCAATCGATCGGGCTGCTTCTGCCGGCGCGGTAGATTTCCCAGCGCCAGGGCTTGGGTGGGCGCGCGCGATTCTTGACGACGACGGAAAAATCACTGTGCTCGATCATGAATCGACAATAGCCGAAATCTTCAGCGCGGTGGGAACATTGTGTGCCTGTAGGAGGCGGGCCCGAGGCGTATCCTTTAACGGTTTGGAGCGATTCCTGCGGTCAAAATCCGTGATCCGTGATCCGTGTACTGGCGCACATGCACGGAACGTCCTTTGGGGGATCGTCTATGTCGTTCGATTCAGCCTCGCTTGATCGCGAAGCCTTGGTGCATGCCGCGCCGGCGGCCGAAGAAAACCTCGAACAGCGCGAGGCACGCGCGGCGTGGGGCGAGTGGGTCGTCATGGCCGTCGCCACGACCCTCGCAATCCTCGTCGTCGCCGGCGTGGCCGTGCTGATGGGGATGGGCTGAGCTTCGCAACCGCCACGCGGTCGCGCTGATCGGCGGCCGGCTTTCACCGGCCGCCTGTTGGCGATGTGACGTGCAAGACCGTCAGAACGGCAGCTTCGGCAATGGCTGTGCGTAAACGCCCAACGCAGCCGCGTCGAAACGTTCGGCGCCGCCGCTCGGGTTGTTCACAATGAATGGCTTGCCGATTTTGTCGGCACGGATCATTTCGGACGACCCGCCGCCATCGAGATTGAGCGCGCTGTCGCAGCCGAGCGCGAGCATCAACGCGGCGGACTGGGCGTTGGTCGTGCCCGTCGAATAGCCGGTGACACGGCCATCAATGATGGCGAGATACAGATATTGCCCATTGTTCGACAATCCGACCACAGTGCGCGGATTCGGATTTTTCGGATCGCCTTCGTTCGGGCTGCTGGCGCTGACGTCCTTGCCGTTCTTCACGATGATCGCCGAGCCGGCAACGGCCGTGACGACTTGCGCAACATTGATGTTCGGCCCTTGGTCGATGACCGCCTTGTTTCCGCGCATGATCGCGAGGACCGCCTCGCTTTGCGTCGGATCGCTGGTGACCGGCGATACGACCTTGCCGTTCGACACGAGCAGACCGATGACTGTCTTCGGTTCCGCGAAAGCGTCGCAGCAGGGCGCGAAGAAGTTCGCATTGATCGCGATACGGACGCCTGTGCGGATCGCGAATTGCGAAATCGTTTCCGATGTCGTGTTCAGTGGGCCGCTGTGCGCCGTTGTCAACAGCGCAACTCCCGGCGCCTTGAGATCGACGCGCGCAATATAGGCGCGGCTCGTCGTCGCCGCTCCGCCCGTCGTTGTTGGATTGGATGGAACCGTCGCGGTTTCGTATTCGACGCCAACATAGATGGGTGAAAATCCGCTCTGTGTGACATCAACCGTCTCGGCGTGCGCTGCAAAGCTCAAAAGCAAAGCTGCCGCCGCGACGGCACAGTACCTTCGCATGTCGTCTGTCTCCTTCGGGTAATTACCCCCCGCAACGGCGACAACTAAATACGGAGGACGCGCGAAGTCATGTGAAGTTTTGACGACCTTAGTGCAGATTTGAAGACAGCACTCGCGATACGCGCGCGTGATTTACTTTTTAAAATGATCTTCACATTGATTGTTTCGTCACGTCGGCGGCGAAAGCCTTGCGCGCATCGGATTCGAATTGTCGCCGCCAGATCACCACAAGAATGCCGGCGGTGGAGAGGGCGAAGGGAATCGGCCCAAGAAACCAACCGAGATAACCAAGCGCGAAGAAGAACGCGCGCTGACCGCGATTGAAATGGCGGCCGGCGTCGGCACAGAGCCGCGACGCGCGATGAGCGAAAGCTTGCGCCGCGGCGGTGGCGCGCTCTTCCGGCGGCGGAGCCGCACCGACCATGATGGCGAAGTAATTGAACAGCCGGTACGACCAGGCGAACTTGAAGAAGGCGTAGACGAAGATGACGGTGAGGCCGAGCATCTTCAGCTCCCAGGCTTCCGGCGTCGGCTTCGGGCCGAACGGCAAAAGTGACATCACCGGCAGGATCTGATCGGTCGAGCGCAAGAGCGTAAGCGCGCCACCGATCGCGATCAGGCTGGTGGAGGCGAAGAAGGCTGTCCCGTTCTGAAGCGCTGCCGTGACCTGCGAATCGACGATGCGGACATCGCGGGCAAGCAGCCGCTCCATCCAGGCGTCGCGATAACCGTTCATCAGCGCGTTGAGACTCGCGCGGCCTTTGGCGGTCTTCTCGATAACGGCGGAATAGCCGATCCAGGCCACGAGGAAGAAGGCCAAAGCCAAGAGGTCGGGGGCGGAGAGGGCGTTCATGGGTCCTTGGGTCGTTCCGGACACGCATGCTGCCCGGCTGTGGGCACTACATCAACTGCCGCTTCGCTTGACGCCGCCTGTGGGAATGGCACCATCCGCGCCCCTTTTGGGAGGATCCGCATGCCGCAGACTATCACGACCGGATACAAGGCCCTCTGCGAAGCGGCCGAGCGCGAGATCGAGACGCTGTCGGCCGAAGAGGCTGTGAAGCTTGCCGGGCGCGATGATATCGTGCTGGTCGATATCCGCGACATCCGCGAGCTCCAGCGCAACGGGAAAGTGCCCGGCGCCTTCCATTGTCCGCGCGGCATGCTGGAATTCTGGATCGATCCGACGAGCCCGTATCACAAGCCGGTCTTCGCGCAGGACAAGACGTTCGTGTTCTTCTGCGCCGGAGGTTTGCGCTCAGCGCTGGCCGCACAGACGGCACAGCGCATGGGGCTCAAGCCGGTCGCCCACGTCAGAGGCGGCTTCGGCGCCTGGAAGAAATTGGGCGGGCCGGTGGAAGCGCCGGCGTCAGCGGGAGAGAAGAAAGCTTAGTCGCATGTCCCTCACTTTGATCATCGGCAACAAGAACTACTCCTCATGGTCGCTGCGGCCGTGGATCGCCATGAAGGCGGCGGGCATTCCGTTCGAGGAGATCGTCATCCCGCTCTATGAGCCGGGCAGCCGCGAAGAGATGCTGAAATACGCGCCGACCGGCAAAGTGCCGGTGCTGATCGATGGCGACCAGCACGTCTGGGAGTCGCTCGCGATCCTCGAGCATCTGGCCGAGAAATTTCCCGCCGCCCATCTGTGGCCGCCCGGCGCCCGCGCGCGCAGCCACGCCCGCGCGGTGGCGGCCGAGATGCATGCCGGCTTCCAGGCGTTGCGCAAGGCCTGCGCCATGAACATGTGGCTGCCGGTGAACGCGCGGCCGCAGGCCGAGGACGTGCTGGAAAATGTCCGTCGTATCGACGCGTTGTGGAGCGACTGCCGCGCGCGCTTCGGTAACGGCGGGCGCTTCTTGTTCGGTACCTTCGGCGCGGCGGATGCCATGTATGCCCCGGTCGTCTCGCGCCTGCATTCCTATGGGCTTCCGGTCAGTCCCGTCTCGCGCACCTATATGGATGCCGTGATGGCGCTGCCGGCCTGGCACGATTGGGTCGAGGCGGCGCACAAGGAGACCTGGGTGATGAAGCACAACGAGCCGGACTGGCCGCTGGTTCGCGGCGTGCCAGTCCAAGAGACGGTGTAAAACGCGCCATAACATGCGGCGCCTTGGCGCACGACCAAGGGCGTTGTGCAGAGCGGCAAGCTTCGGCGCGTCCTTGCTTTTCATCGCACGATAAGCCCGCTCGCTCGCGGTGGTGGTGCGGCGTCTTGCTGCGGACCCTTTCCCGAATTTTGTCCAGATTGTGCGGAGCATCGCGTCATCTTTGTTACGGCGCATAACGCCGTTGCATTGCGCGTGGGGGGAGACGTTTCGAAACGGGGGCCGTTGCGGTCCCGCGTGGGGATGCATCATCATGACACATCGCTTGCTGTCACACCGCTTGCTGCCGCTTGCCGTCGCTGCGATTGCCTTTGCTGCTCCTGCCTTTGCGGCAGATTCAAAATCTGACGTGACAGGGCTTTATCTGCTGTCCGACTATCCGGCGGTCACGGTGCAGCCCGGCACCACCTCAACCGTGAGCCTGCGCCTGCGCAATTACGGCCTCGCGCCGGAGCGGCTGGCGCTCTCGGTGAAGGGCGTACCGGAAGGCTGGACCGCGACGCTGCTCGGCGGCGGCCAACCGGTGCAGGCGGCGATGCCGTCGACAGACGACAGCGTGTCGCTCGATCTGCGGCTGGATGTTCCGAAGGACGCCAAGATCGGCACCCAGACACTGACGGTGAGCGCCGATGGCGGCGCCTCGCATGTCTCGCTGCCGGTCGCCGTCACGCTGGCCAAGGAATTGCCGGCCAAGCTCACGCTCACTCCGCAATTGCCAGAACTGCGCGGCTCTACGCGGTCGAGCTTCGAATATACGCTGACCATCAAGAACGACAGCGGCAAGAACGAGCTGGTGAGCCTTGCCGCCGAGGCGCCGCGCAACTTCGACACATCGTTCACAGAGGCCTACGGCTCGCAGCAGCTCACCGCCATTCCGGTCGATGCCGGCAAGACCAAGGACGTGAAGCTGAAAGTAAGCCCGCCCGACACGGTCGATGCCGGGCACTACCCGGTCAGCGTCCGCATCGGTGCCGAAGACGCGAAAGCGACGGCGCAGGTGGCGCTCGACATTACCGGCGAGCCGAAGCTGAGCCTGGCGGGCCGTGAGGGCCTTCTGTCGGCGCGCGCCACCGCCGGGGAGCAGAGTTCGGTGCCGATCACCGTGACCAACACGGGCACCGCGCCGGCCGAGAACATCCAGCTGTCCGGCACCGCGCCCAGCGGCTGGAAAGTGACCTTCGATCCTAAGACCATCGACCGTATCGCGCCGAACCAGAACAAGGAGGTGCAGGCGCTGATCACGCCTTCCGACAAGGCGATCGCCGGCGACTACGTTACCTCGCTCAACGCTTCGACGCGCGGCGAGAACGGCACCGCGCAATTCCGCGTCACGGTGACGACCTCGACGATGTGGGGTGTGGCCGGCGTCGGCATTATCGGCGCGGCCTTGCTGATCATGGTTGGCGCCGTCGCGCGCTTCGGCCGCCGGTAGCCGCACGATGAGTGAAACGGTCATCGAGGCAAAAGGCCTCACCAAGCGCTATGACACGGCGACTGCCGTGGATGGCGTCAACTTCAGGGTCGCCGCCGGCGAGATCTTCGGCCTGCTCGGGCCGAACGGCGCCGGCAAGACCACCACGATCCTGATGCTGCTCGGCTTGAGCGATATCAGCGCCGGGACCGCGCGGGTATTCGGACACGATCCGATGCGCGAGCCTTTGGCGGTGAAACGCCGGGTCGGCTATCTGCCGGACTCCGTCGGCTTCTACGATCATCTCACCGCTGCGGACAATCTGCACTACACCGCGCGGCTGATGGGACTGGGCCTTGCCGCGCGCAAAGTGAAGATCCCCGCGGGGCTGGCGCGGGTGGGACTGAGCGAGGTGGCCAACAAGCGCGTCGGCACCTTCTCGCGCGGCATGCGGCAACGGCTCGGCTTGGCGGAAATCGTGATGAAGGAGGCTCGGGTCGCCATCCTCGACGAGCCGACCAACGGTCTCGATCCGCAGGCGAGCGTGGAACTGCTCGATCTGATCCGCTCGCTGAAGTCGGCGGGTGTGAGCGTGATCATTTCGTCGCATCTGCTCGATCGTGTGCAGAGCGTGTGCGACCGCGTGGCGCTGTTCAACGCCGGCAAGATCGTGCTGATGGGCACGGTCGGCGAGCTTGGCCGCCAAGTGCTCGGCGGCGGCTTCGCCGTCGAGGTCGAGGCGGAAGGCGGCGCCGGCATCAAGCAGCGGCTGGAGTCGCTGCCGGGTGTACGCAATGTCGAAGAGCCGGCGCCCGGGCGCTGGCGCGTCACCTGCGATCGCGACCTGCGCGGAGAGGCGGCGGCCGAAGTGGTCGCCGCGGGCGGGCGGCTCAACCAGCTCTCGCTCGATCATCCCAGCCTCGAGACGATCTACACGCGGTACTTCCAGTCAGCGCAGGAGGTGCGTAATGCGGCGTGAAGGATCACCGTGGCAGGGCCTGGGCGTGGTGACGCTCAAGGAGCTGTCCGACCACTTCACCAGCACGCGCATGCGCGTGCTGGAATGGCTGGTGGTGCTGACCGCGCTCGCCGCGGTCTACGGCGCCATCCAGCAGGTGCGGGACGTCACGGCCGAAGACCCGTTCCTCTTCCTGCGGCTGTTCACCACCGCGCGCGAGCCGTTGCCGTCCTTCGTCGCGTTCCTGAGCTTCCTCGTGCCGTTGATGGCGATCGGGCTCGGCTTTGACGCGGTGAACGGCGAGCATAACCGGCGCACGCTCTCGCGCATCCTCTCGCAGCCGATCTACCGCGACGCGCTGCTGTTCGGGAAGTTCATCGCCGCGCTGACGACGCTGTCGGTGAGCTTCATCGCGCTGTGGCTGCTGGTAATCGGGCTCGGCCTGATCATGCTCGGCATTCCGCCCGGGGGGGAGGAAATGGGGCGCGCCTTCATCTTCCTGCTGGTCACGATCGCCTATGCCGGCGTGTGGCTGGCGCTCGCGATGCTGGCGTCGGTGATCTTCCGCTCGGCAGCGACCGCGGCGCTGGTGACGCTCGGCGTCTGGCTCTTCCTCACGGTGATCTGGCCGGCGCTGGCGCCGGCCGTCGCCGAGGCGGTGGTGTCACCAGACAACCAGCAGGCGCTCTTGCTCACCGCGCAGATGTTGGCGCGGCTCTCGCCATCGACGCTATTCGGCGAATGCGTGCTGGCGCTGCTCGATCCGACCACGCGGACGCTGGGGCCCGTGTACCTGAGCCAGCTCCAGGGGGCGGTGATGGGCTCACCTCTGCCGTTGTGGGACAGCATAATGGTGGCCTGGCCGCAGATCGTCGGCCTGATTGCCGCGACGATCCTGCTGTTCGTCGGCGGTTATGTCGCTTTCCAAAGGCAAGAGGTGAGGGCGTAGCCCGCACCGTCTTCATGCAAGGAGAGGTGAGGGCGTAGCCCGCACCGTCT
>DASXOK010000610.1:0-2294 GCA_036494425.1 Pseudolabrys sp. | reverse complement strand
TACCGCGAGCAACACGCCGAGCACCACGACGAATGCTCCGATGACCGCCCCCAACCGCCCCGCTCCGCCAGCGAGCACGACGGGCTCCGGTGCGACATCGCCGCAACCGCCGGCCGCGCCGGCTGCCCGCTAAGGCGAGCGATGCACGATCAACCCCCGGCGTCCATGTGGCGCCGGGGCCAGAGCGTCGCTCGATGACGAGGAGAGCGTCATGACCATGCACGAGCCGGACCGCACCGATGAGCCCGAAGTCATCGACAACGCCGTGCATGTGCCCGACCCGAAAACCGAGAAAGCTGGCGGCACACAAATCGCGATCGTCGCGGTCGCGATCGTCGTGATCCTCTCGATTTTCTTTTATGGCTTGAACAACCAGCGCAACGAGGTCGCTGCCCCGCAAACCGCATCGACGGGCGCTGCACCTGTGAATCCCGGCGCCTCGCCGCCGGCCGCGCAGGCGCCGTCCGACCAGAAGCCGCAGCAGCAGGGCAACACGGCGCAGACGCAGCAGCCGCCGACGCCGGGCAATGCGCCATCGATGACGACCGGCCAGGGTGACAGCACCCGCACCACCGGCACTGAAAGCGGCAATAAGCCGGCTCCCCAGTAGCCCGCCAATGCGGGCCAGAACGGTACGGCGGCGGGTAACAGCGGCGCACCGGCACAGCCCCGCGGGCAGCAGCAATAGCCGATAAAGGGCCCTAGCCCAGCAGCGCGTAGATGCCGAACCCGAGGCTCGTGCTCAGCACCGCCTCGAGGGTCTGGAATTGCATCCCGTCCATCTGGTCGCTGACATAGGGAAACACGACCGTGCCGAGAGGCAGCATCACCGCCGCCACGACGGCGACGCATAACAGCTTGGTCAGCAATCCCTTCTTGATCATCTGTTGACCTCCCCCACGCAGGCGACACATCTCAAGATTTTATGCTTCGTATATTGTCATGGCCGCTACGGCAACGATATTCCACATCGCCCTTCAGGGTTGAAATGCCGCATCGACAGGCACCCTGTAGCCGTTGGCGAGGCGGTTCGTCTCGTTCGCCATGCCGGTGACGGCCATCACTTCGCCGAACATGGCCTCGGTCATGCCCGCTTTGCGCGCCGCCGCGGTGTGGCTGGCGATGCAATAGGCGCAGCCATTGGTGACGCTGACGGCGAGATAGACCATCTCCTTGGTCAGCGGATCGAGCGCGCCGGGCGCCATCACCTCCTTGATGCTCTCCCAGGTGCGCTTCAGCGTCGCCGGATCGCGCGCCAGATATTTCCAGAAATTGTTCACGTCCGGCACGTTGCGGGTTTTCTTGATGTCGTCGTAGACGGCGCGCACGTCGGGCGAGGCATCGGCGTATTCGACGGGGGGCGGCGTGGTCATGGGGGCTCCGGCGGCTCACAGGTGGTTCATAGAGACGTGATTTTATACACATGTATATAGGCGGCGCGGGCGTCCAAGCCTAAGTTGGCGCGGGGGAATGTGATTCCAGCGGAGAACTCCGTTTGCAGCTCTATGACCACGCGGTCGGCGCGGTGCGCAGCTTCTATGATCGCCGCATCGACACGCCGCCGACGCTCGATGCGTCGCACTACTTCCCCAATTCGGATCGGTTTGTCGCAGCCTACCCCGCCATCCGCCGCGAGGCGCTCGGCATCGCCGGCATGCTGCACAATGTGCCGCGCTTCCACGACCTGATGCCGCAGCAGGAGGACATCTCCGCCGCCGACGGGCGCGACTGGCGCATGTTCATCATGAAGGCCTATGGCGTCACGGTGGAGGAGAACCTCGCGCGTTGCCCGACCGTCGCCGGGCTGCTGGCGCAGGCGCCCGAGGCAGTCTCCTGCGTGCTGTCGTTCCTGGCGCCGGGCAAGCACATCCCCAAGCATCGTGGGCCCTTTCGCGGCATCTTGCGCTATCATCTGATGCTCTCGATGCCTTATGACGAGCACGGCGTGCCGGCCTGCGAGCTCAACATCGACGGCGAGCCCTATCGCCTGGCCGAAGGCGGGAGCCTGCTGTGGGACGACACCTATCCGCAGGAGGTGTGGAACAGGAGCGAGCAGGTGCGCATCGCGCTGCTGCTCGACGTGTGGCGTCGCGACATGCCGAAGGACGCCGCCCTGCTCTCGCGTGCGCTGATGGCCGCGGCGAAGGCGGTGATCCGCGTGAAGGGCGTGTCGTACGGCGGGTGATTTCCCTCTCCCCGTTCTTACGCTAGGGCATGCACACATCTGGTGCGACGGATTGACTCACGTCTGGCTCAGGGGATTCCAGAATCGGGAATTCGTGTGATTTGTATTG
>DASXOK010000609.1:0-2948 GCA_036494425.1 Pseudolabrys sp. | reverse complement strand
TGTGGTCGATGCTCGACGCGCTCGATCATGCCTATGTTGCGCCCAAGCACGTGCCGCTGGGCGCCTTCGTGCCGGAGGATCAATGATGGAGGCAGCCGTCGCCGACGATGCCAGGCCGCGCTTGCCGCGCGGCGTGCGGCTTACGCACAACGAGGCGCAAGGCGGCTGGGTGCTGCTCGCGCCGGAGCGCGTGTTCAAGGCCGACGCGATCACGGTGGAGATCCTGAAGCGCTGCACCGGCGAGGCGACGGTGGCTTCGATCGTCGACGATCTTGTGCAGACCTTCGCCGGCGCGCCGCGCGAACGCATCCACGGCGACGTGGTGACGCTGCTCGGCGGGCTGAAAGAGAAGAAGCTGTTGGAGGTGAGTTGAGAGAGGTGTGGGACTCGCGTCCCGGGCGCAGCGCAGCACGAGCGCGGCGAAGTGTGGCGCTGCAGCCCCGGGACCCCGGTTTCGCTAAGCTGGGTCCCGGGTCAGCGGTGCATCACTATGTGCTGCACCGCATCCGGGACACGACGCTGAGTCTGTGGCGATGAATGAAATGCTCCCGCAGAAACTTTCCGCCCCACTCGGCCTCTTGGCCGAGCTGACACACCGTTGTCCGCTCGGCTGTCCTTATTGCTCGAATCCGCTCGCCCTCGACCCTCGCAGCGACGAACTCGACACCGCGACATGGGCGCGTGTGTTCCGCGAAGCGGCCGGGCTCGGTATCCTGCAAGTGCATCTCTCCGGCGGCGAGCCGGCGGCGCGGCGCGATCTGCCTGAGATCGTCAAGAGTGCGCGCGACGCCGGCCTCTACAGCAATCTCATCACATCCGCGGTCGGGCTGAACGCGGACGGCCTGCGCAGGCTCGCCGACGCTGGCCTCGATCACGTGCAGATATCGATTCAGGACAGCGAAGAGGCCTCCGCCGATCACATCGCCGGCTACAAGGGCGCCTCGGTGCGCAAGCGCGCGCTCGCCGCCGAGGTCGTGAAACTTGGCCTGCCGCTGACCGTCAACGTGGTCGTGCATCGCGCCAACATCGCGCGCGTCGAGCCGATGGTCGACATGGCGTTGTCGCTCGGCGCCTCGCGCGTCGAGATCGCGCATGTGCAGTATTATGGCTGGGCGCTGAAGAACCGCGCCGCGCTGATGCCGACGCGCGAGCAGGTGGAGGAAGCGGTGGGCGCGGTGGAGCGCCTGCGCGAGACGCATCGCGGGCACATCGTCATCGACGCGGTGGTGCCCGACTACTACGCGCGCTTCCCCAAGCCCTGCGTCGGCGGCTGGGGCCGCCGCTCGCTCAACGTCACGCCGGCAGGCAAAGTGCTGCCCTGCCATGCCGCCGAGATCATTCCCGGCCTGGAATTTTGGAACGTGCGCGAACATTCGCTCGCCGATATCTGGCGCGCATCGCCCGCCTTCAACGCCTTCCGCGGCGATGACTGGATGCATGAGCCGTGCAGAAGCTGCGCGCTGAAGGACAAAGATTTCGGCGGCTGCCGCTGCCAGGCTTTCCTCCTCACCGGCGAAGCGCGCAACGCCGATCCGGTGTGCCATCTCTCGCCGCATCATGCGCTGGTCGAAGAACTCGCCACCGAGCGCGCCGATGTTGCTTACAATTATCGTCATCTCTCGGCCCCGCATGCGCACGGCGTCAAGGAACCTGCCGTCTCCGGGTTGCAAGCAAAAGACTGATGGTGGACACTGTTCGCGATGGGGGCGCGCTCCGGGTCAGCGATGCTCAATCGGCGGCACGGGTCCAAGCGCCTCCACATTAGGGAGGACTGCAACGATCGCGCCTGTCTCGTTACAGCGTTCGTGTTTGCTCGCCGGCACCGTTGCCGGTCTTTTCTTGGCCGCTCCGGCCTTTGCCCAGCAACCGCCGGCCTCCGCACCGCCCGCATCGGCGCCAGCGGCCGCGCCTGCTTTGCCGCCCGGCTCACCGCTCATCGGCCGACCTGACGGCAACGAAGCCGCCGCCAAGCTCGCGCCGGTTGCCGCGCCGCCGATCCCGGCGCCGGCCGATAAGCTGCCGACCGCCCAGCTCAAGCTGCCGACCGGCTTCAACATCGAGGTCTATGCCAGCGGCATCGGCAATGCGCGCTCGCTGCGCGTCGGCGACAAGGGCACCGTCATCGCTTCGGCAACAAGGTCACCGCGATCGTCGACAAGGACGGCAAGAAAGAATTGAAGACGGTCGCCTCCGGTCTCTATCGGCCGAACGGGCTCGCCTATCACAACGGCACGCTCTACATCGCCGAGCTGTCGCAGATCTCCAAGATCGACAACGTCGAGGCCAATCTCGACAACCCGCCGAAGCCGACGGTGATCTACACCGATCTGCCGAAGGACGAGGCGCACGGCTGGAAGTTCATCGCCGTCGATCCCGACAACAAGCTTTATGTGCCGGTTGGCCAGCCCGGCAACAACGTGCTGCATGACAAGGATCACGGCCAGATCCGCCGCATGAATCTCGACGGCAGCGGCGCGGAAGTGATTGCGGTCGGCGTGCGCAACACGGTCGGCTTCGACTGCAATCCCGTGAACAAGCAACTCTACTTCTCCGACAACGGCCGCGACTGGATGTCGGAGGACGTGCCGCAGGACGAGCTCAATCGCGTCACCAAGGTGGGCGAGGACTTCGGCGCGCCCTATTGCTATCAGGGCAACATCCCCGATCCGGAATTCGGCTGGGGCCATTCATGCAGTGAATTTGTGCCGCCGATCATGCTGACCGGCCCGCACTCGGCCGGCCTCGGTCTGCGCTTCTACACGGGCAACATGTTCCCGAAGAAGTACAAGAACGCGATCTTCCTCGCCCGCCACGGCTCCTGGAACAAGTCGAAGAAGTTCGGCGGCGACATCCTTGTCGTCTATCTCAACAAGGACGGCACGGTGAAATCGAGCGAGCCGTTCCTCACCGGGTTCCTCCAGGACAACAAGTATCTCGGCCGCCCGGTG
>DASXOK010000608.1:0-1762 GCA_036494425.1 Pseudolabrys sp. | reverse complement strand
GGTGGATCGCTACTGGTTCCACTCGCTCTATTTCCGCGAGCCCAACGGCGTGCTGTTCGAAATCGCCACCGACGGCCCCGGCTTCGCGGTGGACGAGCCGCTCGACAGGCTGGGCGAGACGCTGGTGCTTCCGCCGTTCCTCGAGCCGAAGCGCAAGCAGATCGAGGCGGGTTTGAAGCCGTTGTGATGCCGGCGATCAGAGAATTGGTATCGGCAACTTGCTGTTGATGGCCGCCTTCAAAATGCCGATCACATTGTTGATGAACTGTTGAACCTCGTTCACCGTGCGCCATTTCGTAGACCAACTCAAATATGCCCACAGCCAGCCCGGCGTAAAGCTGGAACTCGCGGCAATCAAGACTCTCGAGATCCGCCGGCAGCGGACTGCTCGGTCCAGGCTGCTGCCAGAAGAACTTGAGGCCCGCATCCGTCGGACAGGGGACGGATGCGCGCGACAGACGCGCGCGTTGCGTCAGACGGTCCAGAAGATTGTAAGTCGCCGCGTAATACGCGACGGCTTCTTGCGACGCCATGTTGCGTTCGGGTCCGCCGGCGGCCGCGGCGAACTGGCGGTGTCCGAGGAGAACTGATTGAGGTCCTGGTCGAAGGTGGGATCGTAAGGCGCGACGAGAGCGCATCCTGCCACTGCTAACGCAATGACGAACGCTACAACGCCGGCCCGGATACGCTGACACCCCATCCCCATGGGTGCAATCTTAGGTTGCCGGAGGAATTGGCGCAAGGGGGGAGAGCGCTGACGGTAACGTCTATGTGCAATAGCGCTCCGCTGCATCGACTAAAAAGATTGGAAGCTCCGGGACGACTAAAGCGTGATGCCTTTGAAGCGGGAAGGATAAGAAGGAAGTCACTCCGCCAGCGCCGCATCCGCGTTGATCACACTTTCCGCGCCTCCAGTCACCGTGCATTCCAGACCCTGCGCCTGCACGGCGATGTTCTCCGCGAAGAACCGCGCCAGGGCCACACGCGCCGGAGCATCGCCGCTCTCGCACAACGCAACAAGCGCCTGCTCCGCCAGCATGCAGCCGCCGGCGGCATTGCCGAACAGCCGCAGATAAGGCGTCGCGCCGGCGATCGCGCCTTGCGAACTCCTCTCGGCCAAGAGCCATTGCGTCGCGCGCGCGAGACTGTCGATGGCTTCGCCCAAGCGCGCTCCCGCCTCACCGAAGGCGGGTGCATTGCTCGCCTTCACGGCCTTGACCGTTGCCCGCAGCTCGTCGAGATACAGCGCGACGGTCTTGCCGCCTTCGAGCGGCAGCTTGCGCGTCACTAGGTCGATCGCCTGGATGCCGTTGGTACCCTCGTAGATCGCGGCAATGCGCGCGTCGCGATAATGCTGCGCCGCGCCGGTCTCCTCGATGAAACCCATGCCGCCATGCACCTGCACGCCGAGCGAGGCAACCTCGATGCCGATGTCGGTGGAGAATGCCTTGGCGACGGGCGTGAGCAGCGAGGCGCGCTCGTTCGCCGCCTTGCGCGCCGCCTCGTCTTTGCCGCGCAACGCGCGGTCGAGCGCGACGCCGGTCGTGTAGCAGATCGCGCGTGCCGCGCCGGTGAGCGCGCGCATCGTCAGCAGCATGCGCTTCACGTCGGGGTAGGTGATGATGGCGTGGCCGCTCTGCTTGCGCTCGCGCGCATAGGCGACCGCCTGCTGCGTCGCGCGCTCGGCGATCGCCACGCCCTGCAAGCCCACCGCGAGCCGCGCGCGGTTCATCATCGTGAACATGCAGAGCATGCCCTTATG
>DASXOK010000607.1:0-3519 GCA_036494425.1 Pseudolabrys sp. | reverse complement strand
GCGCTGCCGACCATCTATTCCCGCTTCGGCAAAAGTGCTCCGGCGCATTGCTCGTCGCTCGGCAAGGCGATTTTGGCCTACCTGCCCGAACCGGATGTCCGCGCTTTGTTGGATCGGATGCCGCTTGTCGCGCACACCCCGACCACGATTACGAGTCGTGCCGCCCTGCTGAAGGAACTCGCCGATACACGCGCGCGTGGCTACGCGATCGACCGCGCCGAACATGCGCCCGGCTCGAATTGTGTCGCCGCGCCGATCTTCGATGCAAACAACCGGCCGATCGGCGCCATCGGCGTGAGTGGCCGCGAGCTCGAGCCGCTGATCAAGCACCACCGCTTGGTGCGCCAGACGGCTGAAGTCATTTCCCACCACCTGCTGTAATCAACAATCGTCAAAGAAAGCGAAAGCCGAAACATCATGGAAAAGCTGATCATTACCGTCGCCTGCGATTCGAGAACCTCCTATCCGATCAATCATTACTGCCCCCCGCAGGAAGACATCGAAGGGGTCGCCCAGCAGTATTTGGACGGCATCAGCGCGGGCGCCGCTATTGCACACATCCACGGCATTCGCACCCTTGAAGAGACCATGCAGGCCGACGGCCGACAAGTGTCGCGCATGAATCAGGAGGGCTGGAAGCGGCTGAACGACGCGATCCTGTCCAAGAGCAGCCCGGTCATGCAATTCGGCGTTGCCAGCGCGCGCATCGAAGAGAAAGTCAAGCTCATGGGGCTTGGCCCGGACATGATGGCCGTTGCCTTCAATGCCCACGACGAATATTTCAATCCCGACCCGCAATTTCCGCCCAAGCGCATGATGGCG
This sequence comes from Pseudolabrys sp., assembly GCA_036494425.1. Taxonomy (GTDB): domain Bacteria; phylum Pseudomonadota; class Alphaproteobacteria; order Rhizobiales; family Xanthobacteraceae; genus Pseudolabrys. Next base: position 2,697 of record DASXOK010000607.1, on the reverse strand, counting down.
ATCCATCCGGTGGAAGAATTGCTCAACTACGCGAAAGCCGCCGAAGAGCACAAAGTGAAGCTCGAAGTTGAATGTTTCCACACCGGGGCATTCTGGAATCTCGAATTCGTGCGCAAGCAGGGCTACCTGAAAAACGCCTACACCACGCTGTTCCTCGGCTGGCCCGGCGGGACCTGGACGCCGGCGACCGAGAAGGCGCTCATCTACATGGTCGATCACCTGCCAAAGAACTGCATTTGGAACGTGAGCGTCATGAACCCGCTGAAGCAGTGGGACCTGCTCTCGCTCGCCGTCTCGCTCGGCGGCCACGTCCGCGTCGGCTACGAGGACAATCCGTACATCGCGCCGGGCGAGCTCGCCAAGAATAACGCTGTTTTGGTCGAGCGGATGGTGAAGATCGCTCAGGGCCTGGGTCGCGATGTTGCAACCCCGAAGGAAGCGCGCCAGATCCTCGGCCTCGCCCGACAATAAAAAAGAACGAGCCGGCCGAATAATCGGCTCAGGCCGCAAACAAGGTTGCCGTCCCGAAGACCGGGACGCGCAACCGGAGCTCAAGGGAGGAAGCCATGCGAACGAACAGAGTATGTGATCCACCCGCGCGCCGCGCCGTGATTGGTGCGCTGCTGGGTCTCGCCGCGACTGTTGCTCTTGCTCTACTGCCGGGTGGAGCGCTAGCCGCTTTTCCGGATCGTCCAATCAGGATTATCGTGCCGTTTGCGCCCGGTGGCGCCAGCGACCTGATCGCGCGAGTCATTGCCGGTCCGCTACAGCAGGAGCTTGGGCAGCCGGTCATTGTCGAAAATCACGCCGGTGCGAACGGCAATATCGGCTTCGGTCTCGCCGCCAAGGCCGAACCCGATGGCTACACGCTGTTGGTGGCGTCGAGCGTCATCTTTGTAAATCTGCCGCTGCAGCGACCTAACAGCTTCGATCCGGCAAACGATTTCACTCCGATCGCCGATCTCGGCGGATCGCCCGACGCGATCGTGACGCGGGTGGAAAGCGATATCAAAGATTTCCCCGACCTCGTGAAGCGGGCCAAAGCAAATCCCCGGCGCATCACCTTTTCCAGCTCAGGTGTCGGCAGTATTTCCCAGCTCGGCATCGAACTGCTTGATGCGCGCGCCGGTATGAAGCTCGTGCACGTGCCTTACAACGGCGCCGGACCGGCAGCACAGGCCGCTCTCAGCGGCACCACTGACCTGGCCGCGGTCAATATTTCCGCCGCCATGCCGCTGATCAAAGGCGGCAAACTCCGGGCTCTAGTACAGACCGGCGAGGAGCGCTGGTTTGAACTGCCGGACGTGCCAACACTGAAACAAGCCGGCATTGCCGACGCCGAATCCGAGACCTTGCAGATTCTGCTGGCACCAGCGAAGACGCCGCAGGTGGTCGCCGATCGCCTCAGCGCGGCTGTCGTCAAAGTCCTCAAGAGCCAGCAGATCCGCGAAAACCTGCTAAAAACCGGCTTTGAAGTGTCGGGCACCGGCTCAGCCGAGCTCAAGAAGCTGATTGCGACCGAGATTGCGAAGTGGCGTGACGTCATCACGCAGGCAAACCTGAAGGTAAATTGAGCAGCGTGACCGGCTTTGACACGATCATCATCGGTGCCGGCTCGGCCGGCTGCGTGCTCGCCAATCGGTTGTCGGCGCAGTCGACGCGGTCGGTGCTGCTGGTCGAGGCCGGGCGCGATACGCCGCCCGGCCGCGAGCCTGCCGACATTCTCGATACCTATGCCTCGTCCTATTACAACAGTTCCTACAAGTGGCCCGGCCTGAAGGCACACTGGCGCACAGGCGAGACTTCGCCGGAAGTATCTTACGAGCAGGCGCGCGTCATGGGGGGCGGTTCGTCGGTGATGGGCATGATCGCGCTGCGCGGCACCCCCGACGATTACGACGAATGGGAACGGCTGGGCGCGGCCGGCTGGGGTTGGAACGATGTTCTGCCCTATTTCCGCAAGCTGGAAACCGACTCAGATTACCACGGCAACCTGCACGGCGAGAGTGGTCCGATTCCGATCCGGCGGACGCCGGAGACGCAATGGCCGCCGCTGTCGCGCGCCATCGATCAATTCTCGCGTGACCGTCAGATTTCCCACATTGCCGACATGAACGGCGATTTCCGCGACGGCCACGGCTCGCTGCCGATGAGCAACACGCCGACACGCCGCGGCTCCACCGCGATGGCCTATCTCGACGAAACGGTGCGTGCCCGCAAGAATCTCACGATCCTGACCGGCGCGACGGTAACGCGGTTGCTATTCGAGGGAGCGCGCGTCAACGGCATCACGGCATTCGCCGATGGCGCGGACCGAAATTTCCACGCTGGCGAAATCGTCGTCTGCGCCGGCGCCATTTTTTCACCCGCATTGCTTATGCGCGCGGGCATCGGCCCGGCGTCCGAGCTGCGCAATCTTGGAGTCAGCGTCGTCGCCGATCGGTCCGGCGTTGGCCGCAATCTTCAGAACCATCCGCTGCTCTTCATCGCAGCGCACTTGCGTCGCGGCGCGCGGCAGCCCAAGGCGTTGCGGCCGCATCCGATGACCTGTTTGCGCTATTCCTCGGGGCTACCGGCGGCGCCGCCGAACGACATGTATATCGCCGCTCACAGCAAGTCGTCGTGGAGTGCTCTCGGGGAGCAGATCGCGAATTTCAACGCCACCATCTTCAAGCCCGCATCGCGCGGGCGTGTGAC
>DASXOK010000606.1:0-12134 GCA_036494425.1 Pseudolabrys sp. | reverse complement strand
GTCTATCCAGCCGGACAGCTCGGCACCGAGGCGCAGCTCATCGAGCAGCTCCAGCTCGGCACGCTGCAGATGGCGCTGACGCCCACCGCGCCCCTGAGCAATTTCGAGCCGCGCATGCAGTTGATCGATTTGCCGTTTCTGTTCCCCTCTCGGGCGGCGACGTATGCGGTGCTCGACGGCCCAGTCGGGCAAGATCTGCTGGCCGGGCTCAGCAAGCGCGGCGTCAAAGGACTTGCCTTCTGGGAGAGCGGGTTCAAGCAGTTGACGAGCTCGGTGCGTCCGATCTTGTCGCCTGCGGACCTCAAGGGACAGAAGGTCCGCACCATGCAAAGCCCGATGTTGCTCGATCAGTATCGCGACTGGGGGGCCAATCCCGTGGCGATCAGCTTTTCGGAGACCTACAATGCCTTGCAGCAGGGCGTCGCCGAGGCTGAGGAAAACCCGCTGGTCTCAATCGACAGCATGCGTTTCTACGAAGTGCAGAAATACCTGACGCTGAGCAACCACGGCTACATTGCTTTCGTGGTCCTGGCCAATCCGAAATCCTACAACGCACTCCCGCCCGATTATCGCAAAGCCTTGGATGACGCAGTCGCCGAAGCGCGGGACACGGAACGCAAGGCCAGCGAAGAGCTCGACAACGAGCTGTTGAAGAAGCTGTCCAGCCATCTGGAAGTGCATACTTTGCCGGAAGATGGCCGCCGCGCTTTTACGACGCTCAGCCGCGCCCTGCATACCAAATACGAGGCCAAGGTCACGCGCGCCGCGCTCGATGCGGTGTACGCGCAGACCAAGGCGTTCGAGCACTGAACGAGCGATGCTCGCTACCCTGGACCGCTGGCTGACGGCGTTCGAGACGGCCTGCCTGGCGGCGGGCACCGCCGTGGCGGTCGTGGTCGCCACCGTGCAGGTTATTCTTCGCTACTTTTTCGGCACCGGTTTCTTCTGGGCCGAGGAGGTGACGGTCTATGCCTGCATTTGGACTGCGTTTCTCGCCGCCGGCTTGGCGGTACGTGGCGGCGAGCATCTCTCCGTCGAGATGATCCAACTGGTCGCCGGGAAGCGCCATGCGCGCACGCTCGCCCGGCTGATCGCCATTGCCGGGCTGGCGGCGGCCGCGGCCCTGCTGGTGTATGGGATCGCGTTCGTCGAATCCGCGCGCGATTTCGGTCAAACGTCCCCTGCCCTGCAATGCCCGATGTGGATCGTCTATTTGGTGCTCCCGCTGTCGGGCGCGCTCATGAGCATCCGCTTCATCCAGCAAATCGTTTCGCCGTCTGGGTCCGGCCATAGCGCCGTCGGCGCGGAGGACGACGCGTGGTAATATCGATTCCGGTCATTCTCGGCGGCCTGCTTCTCCTCGGCATCCCGATCTTCCTGGCGCTGAGTTCCACGCTGCTGATCTATCTCGGCTGGACCACCGACATTCCGCTGACGATCCTGCCGCAGCGAATGTTCGCCGGGATCGACAACTTCGCGCTGACCGCGATTCCATTCTTCAATCTCGCGGCCGAAATCATGCGCGCCGGCCGCCTCGCCGATCGGCTGATCGGCGTCGCGCGGATCGCCACCGGCTTTCTGCCCGGCGGTCTCGGCATCGCCGCTGTGCTTGCCTGCATGATGTTCGCGTGCATTTCCGGATCGAGCCCGGCGACGGTCATCGCGGTCGGTTCGGTGATGTTTCCGGCGCTCACGGCCGCCGGCTACAGCCGCGCATTTGCCTGCGGGCTCATCACGACCGCAGGATCGCTCGGCATTTTGATCCCGCCGAGCGTGACCTTCATCATTTACGGGGTCGCGACCGGAAGCTCGGTCGGCGCGTTGTTTGCGGCAGGCGTCGTGCCCGGCCTGCTCGTCGGCGTCATGTTCATGGTCTACTGCGTGTTCTATGCGCGCAGACACAAGGTCCAGGCCGATCCAGTCCCGGACCTGCGCACGGTGCTGCGCACGCTGAAGGACTCGTTCTGGGTATTGCTGCTGCCGGTCGTGGTGCTCGGCGGCATTTATGGCGGGGTATTCACGCCCACCGAAGCGGCTGCGATTGCCGCGAGCTACAGCATGCTGCTCGCGCTCGTGGTCTATCGCAGCCTGACGTGGCGCGAACTGCCGGCGCTCTTGGCCCGCAGCGGCCTTCTCTCAGGTGTCTTGTTGTTGATCATCGCCGGCGCCTCTGCGTTTTCGTGGCTGATCACCAGCCAGGACGTTCCGCAGAACGTGACCGTTTGGGTGCTCGGCGCCACCGATAACAAGGCCGTCGTGCTGCTGCTTCTGAACGGCCTGCTGCTGGTGATGGGCTGCTTCATAGAAAGCGCGTCGGCCATCGTCATCCTGATGCCGATCATCATGCCGATCGCGCAGCGGCTGCACATCGATCTGGTCCACTTCGGCGTGCTGTTCACGATGAACATGGAGGTCGGCATGGTCACGCCGCCGGTCGGCCTCAATCTCGTCGTCGCGAAGATGATCACCGGCATGAGCTTGGCGGAAATCGTGCGCGCCGCGCTGCCCACGCTCGCCATCCTGCTGCTCGGCCTGCTCATTGTCACGTATTGGCCGGCCCTGAGTCTGGCGCTGCCGCATCTGCTCTTTCCATCATGACTGTCCAGCATGAAACGCCTGCATTTACGCGGTGTTTCTATTGACTATCTAGTCAAGACATTTATGATTGAGGCAGTTCACCTGAACACTGGACATCGAAGGAGCGGCCTATGGGCGTCGCTAGACATCCTCTCCCGGCAGAATTGGTTGGCGTTCCGTTGCAAGAGATCATGGATCGCTATTCGGCGCGATTTGCCGACCGCAAGGCGGATTGGGCGGCGTTCGAAGACGCCAAGATCGAAGGGTTCAAGCGGGCGCAGCACCGCTTCATCGGCGCCGGCGGATCCGGCAAGCATGGCGATGCGAATGCCATCCCCGCGAAGAACTTCACCCTGTCGATCATGTTCGTTCCGCCCGGACAGGGCAACGCCGCCCACACGCACGAAGTGGAAGAGGTCTTCTTCGTGCTCCAGGGTCACCTCGATGTGTTCGTCGAGGACGAGGCCGGCAACCGCATCACGAAGCGCCTTGGCCCGTGGGAATGCGTCTCCTGCCCGGCCGGCGTCATCCATGGCTACCAGAACGACAGTCTCGAGCCGGTCTACTTTCAGGTGATGCTTGGACGCGGCAAGCCCGAGACCATGGGCTACGCCGACGAAGATCTCTACAAGCGGCGTGACGCGCACCTGAAGGCGGTCTGATCGACTGTCAACAATGCGCTTCGCGATGTGCGGGGCGCAGAACGACATGGCTATCACCGGGTTCGGCGCAGACAGTCGCGGCGTGGCAATGCCATCGGCGGCTGATGCGGCCGGACCCGGTCCTGTTTGGCGGTTCCGTCATGCATCGCATGGCGAAGACGTAACGAGTTCAGGATAAAGGGGGCGGCATGCGGCGGCGCGATTTTCTCAAAGGCGGTCTTGCTGCGGGCGGCGGCTTGCTCGGCGGCAGCCTTGGCGGCCAGCCGTTGCGCGCCGAAGGACGCAGCAACGCTCTGCTGACGGTGTCCGAAGGTGCGGCCAACAGCCTCGATAGTCACACGACAGGCTCGAACCGCGGCGCCTTTGAAGTCTCATGGAATATCTACGACCGGCTGCTGAGCTACGGCGTCAAGACCGACGAGAATGGCGTCGACCATTACGACTATACCACGCTGGTTCCGGAGCTCGCCGAGGAGTGGGATCTGCAGCCGATGTCGTGCACCTTCAAGCTGCGGCGGAACGCGGTGTTCCACGACGGCAGCAAGGTCACGGCGCAGGACGTGAAGTGGTCTTTTGATCGGGCCATTTCGGTCGGCGGCTTTCCGCGCTTTCAGCTCGGAGCCGGTTCGCTCACCGACACCGAACAGTTCGTGGTCGTGGACGACCGTACCTTCCGCATCGATTTCAAGCAGCATGACAAGCTGACGATGCCGATCCTTGGTGTTCCGGTCGGCATCGTTCTCAATTCTACGCTAGTCCGCGGCCACGCCACCGCAGCCGATCCGTGGGGGCTGAACTGGACGAAGAACAACGGCGCCGGTGGCGGCGCCTACCGCGTGGCGAGCCAGTCACCCGGCCAGGAGTTCGTCTTCGTCCGCAACGACGCCTGGAAGAGCGGACCGCTCCCCAAGCTGGAACGGATCATCTGGCGCGTGGTGCCGTCGGCGGCGACACGTCGCGCCCTGCTCGAACGCGGTGACGCCGACATTTCAATCGACTTGCCGCCGCGCGATGCCGCCGAGATGGCAAACATGGCCAACCTGAAGATCGTCGGCACGCCGGTCGAGAACGCACTGCAATACATCGGCATGAACGTCACCATTCCGCCGTTTGACGATGTGCGTGTCCGTCTGGCGGTCGCCTACGCGATCCCGTATCAGCGCATCATGGAGGTCGCGCTGTACGGCCGGGCGCGGCCGCTCTTTGGCGGCCCGAGCGCGGTCACCACGCCGGAATGGCCGCAGCCGCATCGCTACGCGACCGATCTCGATCGCGCCCGCCAGTTGCTCAGCGAGGCCGGACACGCAAACGGCTTTGAAACGACGCTGTCCTATGACCTCGGCGCCGCCGTGGTCAACGAGCCGCTTTGCCTTCTCGTCCAGGAGAGCCTGGGCAAGATCGGCATCAAGGTGACACTCGACAAAATTCCCGGCAGCAACTGGCGCGCCGCGTTCACCCGTAAGACGCTGCCGCTCATCACCAACGTATTCGGCGGCTGGCTCAACTATCCGGATTATTTCTTCCACTGGGCCTACGACAAGGGCGTGCCGTTCAACACGATGGCCTACGATAATCCCAAGCTGGACGCCTTGATCAAGACCACACGCTTCGAGACCGATCCGGCCAAATATGCGGCCGAAGTGGAGGAATGCATCCGTATCGTCTACGATGACGTGCCGCGCGTCCCGCTGTATCAACCCTATCTCAACGTCGCCATGCAGAAGAACGTGCAAGGCTATCGCTATTGGTTCCACCGTCAGCTCGACTATCGCACCCTCACCAAGGCTTGAGCCGCCGCTGCCCGGGCCACGTGGGCGCCGACTGCCGCGCCGGCCTTTCCCAGGAGACCCTTGAATGTCCTTGATCAAACTGAGCCTCTCGGTGTGCGACTACGACCGCACGCGCGCCGTCATCGATGGCCGCGCCGCCATCGAAGGCTGCGATGTCACGGTCGTTCCGCTGGAGCCGGAGGAATCCTTCCACCGCGCCTTCAAGTACCAGGAGTTCGACGTCTCCGAAATCTCGCTCAGCAGCCACATCATGACGACGGCGCGCGGCGAAGCGCACTACATCGCCGTGCCGGCATTTGTCTCGCGCCTGTTCCGCCACAGCGGCCTCTATATCCGCACAGACCGGGGCATCGAAAAGCCGCAGGATCTGAAAGGCAAGACGATCGGTCTTCCCGAATACCAGATGACGGCCAATGTATGGATCCGCGGAACGCTGCAAGATGAATACGGCGTATTGCCGTCGGACATCCACTGGCGTCGCGGTGGACTCGAAGATCCGGGCCGCGAGGAGCGCGCCGCGATCAAGCTTCCGGCCGACATCGAGCTTAAGACGATTCCGACGCATCGGACGTTGAGCGAAATGCTGGCCAGCGGCGAATTGGATGGTTTGATTAGTGCCCGCGCGCCCTCCTGCTTTTTGCGTGGTGCTCCAAATATCGGGCGGATGTTTCCGGATTATCCAGCGGTCGAGGAAGCTTACTTCCAGAGGACGCGCATCTTCCCGACGATGCATGCGATCGGCATCCGCCGCTCGCTGGTCGAGGCGTATCCGTGGTTGGCCGTGAGTGTGTACAAGGCCTTCGTCAAGGCCAAGGAACTGTGCATGCACGAACTCGGCCAGATCGGGCACTTGTCGACGTCCCTCCCCTGGAGCGTCGCCGAATATGATCGGTTGCGGTGCGTCATGGGCGAGGACTACTGGAGCTACGGCCTCGAAGAAAACCGCCACGTGCTCGAGACTTTGGCGCGCTATTCGTTCGAGCAGGGTCTTTCAGTGCGCCAGGTCCCTGTCGAGGAGATGTTCGCGCGCCCGACACACGATCTGACGAAGATCTGATTGTGGGCGGCGACGGAGACACCCGCCGCCACCACTCGGGACTCAACAAGGTCCAGGCCGCCTGGCGGCGACCGGGCCTTAAACGCTGACTGGAATTGGGTCGACCGCGGCCGGGTCAGACGTGCTGGCCTTCGCTGAGCGGAATGTCGCGCAGCGTGGCGGGCGCAAAAAGCTCGTCGATCTTGATGCGCCGATCGGTCAGGCCGTGCTCGTGCGTGTACTGCAAAAGCGCTTCGATTGTCTCGCGATTCGGCCCGATGCCGTACGGGTACCAATCCGGGCCGATGATCGCCTGCTCTTCCTCAAGCAGCGGCTGCAGCCAGGCGAATGAGGCCTTGGGCGAGCCGGTCTCCGCGACCAAGCGATAGGACTGCTCCTTGGCGCGGCAGAATGCCTTATAGAGGCTGAGCGCCACCCAGGGATCGCGGTCATAGATCTCGCGCCGGATCACCACCGTATGCATGATCGGATAGATCTTCGTGCGCCGGTAATAGTCTTTTTCGACTTCGGCATAGTTCGGAAACAGCCGCTGCACATTCGGTGAGCCACGCCGGAACGACAGCGGATTGTTCGCCGTCATCATGAAATCGATCTCGCCGCGATCGAGCAGGTCTCCGAGCTCGGCGCCGGCGGGCGCCTGCGTCAGTTTGATGTCGGGCGGTAACGAGTGACCAAGCCGGTCGGACCGCCCCTGCACCCATTCCACATCGCTCGGTTTGACGCCGTATTCGTGCTCGAGCAGCCCGCGCATGTAGACCGCTGCGGTCATGCTGTACTCGGGAACGCCTCCGCGCTTGCCTTTCAGGTCGGCGGGCGAGCGGATACCCGCCTTGGTATTGATGAAGAAATAGCCATGGCGGAAGACGCGTGACGGAAACACAGGGATGGCGATGAAGGGAGAATTTCCGCCACTCACGAGCGTCGTGTAGTTGGACAACGACATCTCCGAGACGTCGAATTCGCGGTACTGCAGCATCCGCCAGAAGATCTCCGCGGGCTGCAAGGTCAGATACGTGAGTTCGATGCCCTCGGGCCGGATGCTGCCGTCGCGCAGCGCCTGCGTTCGATCATAGGGGCCGCAGGCAAAAGTCAGGCGCAGGTCACTCATTATTTTGGCTCCGCTTCAACGACGGCGTTACTGCTTGCTACCACTTGATTGACTATATGGTCAACACAATGCCAGCATGGCCTGGTTGTGCGGGTGCGTTGCTTTGGCACGGACAATGCGTTGTCCGGATGTCCGATGAGTCCTGGGACCGATCCACGCGAAGAGGTGCAGCAATGAAACGGCGTGACTTCCTGAAGGCAGGAACGTCTCTGGTGGCGGGGGGCGCGCTGGCCGCGCGCTTTGGCAGTTCCCGAGCGGCGGCCGCCGAGAGCCGGCGCGACGTGCTCCTGAGCGTATCGGAAGGCGCCCCCAACGCGCTCGACTACCATACGGTGGGGGCCAATCGCAGTGTGTTCGCTGTCGTCTGGAACGCGTATGACCGCCTGATCACGTTCGGCGTCAAGAACGGCGAGGACGGCAATGGCCACTATGACTATACGGACCTGCAGCCGGCGCTGGCCGAAGACATCGATTTGAAGGACATGTCGGTCACGCTGCGGCTCCGGCGCGACGCGACCTTCCACGACGGCACGCCGATCACCGCCCAGGACGTCAAATGGACGTTCGACCGCGCCATCGGCGTCGGCGCCTATCCGGCCTCGACCATGGCGGCCGCCTCGCTCACCCACCCCGAGCAGTTCGTCGCCGTCGACGATCACACCTTCCGTGTCGATTTCGACAAGCACGACAAGCTGAGCCCGCTGTATCTGGGCGTGCCGGTGGTCGGCATCTACCATTCCCAACTGGTGAAGCAGCACGCCACGCCGCAAGATCCGTGGGGGCAGGAATACACCAAGCGCAACGTCGCGGGCGGCGGCGCCTACAAGCTCGAGAGCTGGCATCCGGGCCAGGACGTCGTCCTCGTCGCCAATCCCGACTGGCGTTGCGGGCCGCAGCCGCAGATCAAACGCGTGATCTGGCGCACTGTCCCGTCCGCCGGCACGCGGCGGGCGCTCCTCGAACGCGGCGACGTCGATCTCTCATTCGACCTGCCGCCGAAGGATGCCTCCGAATTGGCAGCCAACAAGGACATGACGATCCTCGGCGTGCCGATGGAAAGCACGGTGCTCTACCTCGGCATGAACGTGACCATGCCGCCCTTCGACAATCCGAAGGTGCGGCAGGCCGTCGCCTATGCGGTCCCCTATGAGAGCATCATGGAAACCGCCGTCTACAAACGGGCGCGCGGCCTTTTTGCCGCATCCGGCCGGGTCAGCACGCCCGAATGGCCGCAGGCGCACCAGTATGTGACCGACATCGCGAAGGCGAAGCAGCTCCTCGCCGAAGCCGGACATCCAAACGGGTTCGAGACCACGCTATCGTTCGATCTCGGATCGGCCGTGACCATCGAGCCGCTCAGCGTGCTGGTGCAGGAGTCGCTCGCCAAGATCGGCATCAAGGCCACGCTTGATAAGATCCCGGGGGCGAACTGGCGGACCGCCTTCAGCAAGAAACAATTGCCGATGCAGATCAATCTGTTCGGCGCCTGGTTCGACTACTCGGATTATTTCTTCAACTGGGTCTATTCGGGCCGGAACACGATTTTCAATACGATGTCCTACAAGAACCCCGCCATGGACAAGCTGATCAACGATGCACGTTTTACGACGGACAAGGCGGCGTACCAGAAGGACATGGTCCAGGCCATCCAGCTCGCCTTCGACGATGCGCCCAATGTGCCGCTGTATCAGCCTTATCTCGACGTAGCGATGCGCAAGAACGTCAGCGGCTACGTGTATTGGTTCCATCGCGAGATGGACTATCGCACCTTGAAGAAGACCTGAGCCGGCGTGCGGCCCGGCGTCTGCCTCGCGCCGGCCGCTTCACCGCGCCTGGCGTGACGCCTCGATCCGTTCCCAGACTCGCGGCGGCGACAAAGGCAGGGCGTTGATAGTGACGCCCAGGGGCCGTAACGCCGCCGCAACGGCGTTGGCAATCACGCCGCCGACGGGAATGATGCCGCCCTCGCCGGCCCCTTTGGCGCCGAGAGGATTGTTGGGTGACGGCTTCTCCTCGAGCGTGACGGCGCGGATGCGGGGGAAATCCGTCGCCGTCGGCATCAAATAATCGGCGAGCGAGCCGGTCAGCAGTTGCCCGTTCTCATCATATTGTAACCATTCGAGAAACGTGCCCCCGAGGCCTTGCACGATGGCGCCCATGGCCTGTCCGTGCAAGGTCTCGGGATTGATGATGCGGCCGACATCCTCGACAGCGACATAGTCGAGCACGGCTACCTGGCCGGTACCCAAATCCACGGCGACATGCGCCGCATGGCTTCCGTAACTGTACGTGCGTTTGTGGCTCGCGAAGGTGCCGTCTGCCGCGAGCTTCGCGTCAGCAACCTCCGCCAATGACATGCGACCGGCATTCGCGGAAACCCCGTCATCGCCGAGCAGCGACACATCCTCGGGCGCGCAGCCAAGGCGTCGCGCGCCCTCGGCGCGGATCGCCTGCTTCAGCTTGTCAGCGGCAGCAATGACGGCGGAGCCGCCCATGACGGTCGAGCGCGAACTATAGGAGCCGTAGCCATCGTCGAGATAGTCGGTCGAGCCGTGATAGACGCCACGGATGCGGGCGAGCGAGAGACCAAGCGCGTCGGATGCGATCTGGGCGAAGATGGTTTCGACGCCCTGCCCGACGGCTGACGATCCGACATAAACCGAAACTGTGCCGTCGTTCTCAAGCGCGAGACGGGCGTTTTCCTTCGGGCCGGACGCGCCGCCTTCGATGTAACAACCGACCGCAATGCCATGCCTACGTCCGTCGATGACTTGCCCATCCAGCTTCGCCTTCTCGGCCCAGCCGAATTCGGCGAGGCAGCGATCAAGCGTCTGCGCATAGTCGCCGCTGTCGCATTCCGAACCGAGCCCAAGCGGCGCGACCTCGGCGAGCCGGTAAGGCATGTCCTCCTCGCGCACCAGATTGCGGCGGCGGAATTCGACGCGGTCGAGGCCGAGGTCGGCGGCCGCGAGGTCGAGCAACCGTTCGCGGAAGAAATCGGCCTCGAAGCGGCCCGGCCCCCGATACGTGCCGGATGGCGTCTTGTTGGTGAGCAGGAGCGTCACGTCGATGCGCAAGTCGGCGATGCTGTAGGGACCGGACAGCACCTGCGCGATATTGCGCGACGGCGTCGCACCCACCGGCCGGATATAGGCGCCGACGTCGGTGAAGGCCTGGCCACGCAATGCGAGGATGCGCCCGTCGCGCGTGCAGGCGACTTCCAGTTCGCACTCGGCATCGCGCGCGTGATTGGTCGTAAGCAGATGTTCGCGCCGATCCTCGATCCACTTGACGGGCCGCCGCAAGGCGCGGGCCGCGAACGGCACGAGGAAGTCTTCCGGATAGAATTCGCCACGCACGCCGAACCCGCCGCCGACGTCGTTCTCGACCATGCTGATGGACTCAGGCGACATGCCGAGCTGTGCCGCCAATGTGCGCCGGTTGACGAAGGGCGTCTTGGCCGCGCCGTAGACGGTCAGGTAGCCGCGCGCGTCGTCCCAATGCGCCAACAGTCCTCGCGTCTCCATCGGCACGCCGGTGTGCCGCTGCACCTCGAAGCGCTCGCGGCGGCGATACGGCGCAGTCGCAAACGCGGCTTCGGCGTCACCGCGCAAGGCGGTGAGCGTGCCGGCAATGTTGGTGCCGGCTTGGTCGAAGAGCAACGATGTTCCTGCGCGTGCGCCGGCACGATCTGCGACAGCGGACAGCGGTTCGATATCCACGGCGACCGCATCCAGCGCATCCTCGGCCTGGCCTTGCGTCTCGGCGATTACGATCGCGATCGGTTCGCCCACGTAGCGGACTTTGTCACCGGCAATGACCGGCTGCTGGAAGCGCTGGAAATCTGACGTGACCTCCTGCCGCAGCGGAATGACCGGCACCTCGGGCCCAATATCCGCGGCTGTGAACACCGCGTGAACACCGGGGCTTAACCGCGCGGCGCTCGTGTCAATGCTGCGGATTCGTCCATGTGCAAACGGGCTGCGCAGGACAACCGCGTGAAGCATCCCGGGCAACGCCAGATCGGCGACATATTGGCCGCGGCCGCGCAGGAAGCGCAGGTCCTCGATACGCTCGACCGGACTGCCGATCAGGGAATTCGGGCGGTTCATGCGGCCTTCGTTCGGTTTCATCGACGCACAGTCGTTATAACGCCAGCAGCAATCGTTCGGCGATCAGGCCTGATTGAGACGAATACCGGTGAACTTCCACTGCGACATTTCCTCCATCGCGTAGCGTATGCCTTCGCGGCCGAAGCCGCTCGACCCGACGCCGCCGAATGGATAGGTGTCCAGCCGGAACCGGCTCGCCTCGTTGATCCACAGCGAACCGACATTGAACCGGCGCGATACATCGAACGCCCGGTCGAGATTGCTTGTGAAGCACGCGCCCTGGAGGCCGAATTCGGAGTCATTGGCCAGCGCCAGCGCCGCGTCGAGATCGGCAGCCCGCTGCACGACGACGACGGGACCAAAGGCCTCCTCATGCAACAGCCTGACGTCCGGCGGCGCATCCGCGAGGACTGCCGGGCTGAGGATGCAGCCGCTCCGGGTCGGCGCCAGAACAAGCCTGGCGCCTTTTTCGACAGCGTCGGCGACCAGCGCCTCGACGCGATCCGCGGCCACTTTGCTCACCATCGGGCCGACATCGACGGTTGGATCGTCGGGCAGTCCAACTTTCAGCTTGCGCGCCGCCGCGACGAACAGTTCGAGGAAACGGTCGTAGACAGCATCTTCGACGATGATCCGCTGCGCCGAGATACACTGCTGACCGCTCGCCTCGAACCCGGCGGCGGCGATCCGCGTCGCCGCGTCGGAGAGGTCGGCATCCGCGCAGACGATGTTGGCGGCGTTTGAACCGAGCTCCGCGACGAATTTCTTGGCTCCCGCGGCACGCGCGAGATCGTGTCCGGCCTCGGTGCTCCCGGTCAGCGTCAAGAC
>DASXOK010000605.1:0-2394 GCA_036494425.1 Pseudolabrys sp. | reverse complement strand
GGCAAGGACGCGCAATTCGACGTCGCCCGCATCGACGCCATCGAGGCGGAGGTGAAGCATGACGTCATCGCTTTCCTCACGCATGTCTCCGAGATCGTCGGCCCCGAGGCGCGCTACATGCACTCCGGCATGACCTCGTCGGACGTGCTCGACACCTGCTTCAACGTGCAGCTCGTGCGCGCCGCCGACATCCTCATCGGCGACGTCGATACGCTGCTCGCCGCGCTCAAGCGCCGCGCCTTCGAACATAAACTGACGCCGACCGTCGGCCGCTCGCATGGCATCCACGCCGAGCCGACGACGTTCGGGCTCAAGCTGGCGCAGGCCTATGCCGAGTTCGCGCGCTGCCGCGAGCGCCTGGTCGCCGCGCGTAACGAAGTCGCCACTTGCGCCATTTCCGGCGCCGTCGGCACCTTCGCGCAGGTCGATCCGCGCGTGGAGGAGTACGTCGCGAAGGCCATGGGGCTCACCGTCGAGCCGATCTCGACGCAGATCATCCCGCGCGACCGCCACGCCATGTACTTTGCAACGCTGGGCGTGGTCGGCTCCTGCATCGAGCGTCTCGCCATCGAGATCCGCCATCTCCAGCGCACCGAGGTGTTGGAAGCGGAAGAGTTCTTCTCCGAGAAGCAGAAGGGCTCCTCGGCGATGCCGCACAAGCGCAACCCGGTGCTGTCGGAGAACCTCACCGGCCTCGCGCGCATGGTGCGCGGCTATGCGACGCCGGCGATGGAGAACGTGGCGCTGTGGCACGAGCGTGACATCTCGCACTCTTCAGTGGAGCGCATGATCGGCCCCGACGCGACGGTGACGCTCGATTTCGCGCTCGGCCGTCTCGCCGGCCTCATCGACAAGCTTGTCGTCTATCCGGACAACATGCAGAAGAACCTCGACCGGCTCGGCGGGCTCATCCACTCGCAGCGCATCCTGATCGCGCTGACGCAGAAGGGCGTGGCGCGCGAGGACGCCTATCGCCTCGTGCAGCGCAACGCCATGAAGGTCTGGGGCGGCGAAAAGGATTTCCTGTCGCTGCTCAAAGCCGATCCCGACGTGCGCGCTAAGCTGTCGGACGCCGAGCTCGAGGCCAACTTCAACCTCGACCACCACTTCAGGCACGTCGACATCATCTTCAAGCGGGTGTTCGGTACCGCTTAAGCCATGCGCGACGCGACCAACGACTTCGATTTCCTGATCCTGCCCGGCCTCGGCAATTCCGGCGTCGATCACTGGCAGTCCTACTGGTGCCTCTCGTTCCGCAACGCCACGCGTGTGCTGCAGGACGACTGGGACAATCCGAAGCTCGCCGACTGGCTCGCCAATCTCGACGCGGCGATTGCGCGCGGCACGCGGCCGGCCGTGCTGATCTGCCACAGCCTGTCCTGCTCTCTCGCCGCGCATTGGGCGGCGCGCGGCAATAAAGGCCGCGTCGCCGCGGCCTTCCTTGTTGCCCCGTCCGACGTGGAATCGCCGGCGCATACGCCGGAGACCACGCGCAACTTCGGCCCCATCCCGCGCCTGCGTTTTCCGGTGCCGTCACTCGTCGTCGCGAGCAGCAATGACGAATACGTCAGCATCGCCCGCGCAGAAGAATTCGCACAGAGCTGGGGCGCCGATTTCTACAATGCCGGGGAGCTCGGCCACATCAACTCGGTCTCGCGGCTGGGCTACTGGCCGCAAGGCCTGTTGATGCTCGGTCAGTTGCTGGCGCGCATACCGCAATGACCGCGCCCCCGACCATTCTCGTTTTCGATTCCGGTGTTGGCGGGCTCACGGTGTTCCGCGAGGTGATCGCGGCGCGTCCCGATGCGCGCTATGTCTACCTCGCCGATGACGCGGGCTTCCCCTACGGCAATCTGCCCGAGGACAGACTCGTCGCGCGCGTCACGCAGATGATCGGCGACGCCATCGCCACGCACGCGCCGGATCTCATCGTCATCGCCTGCAACACCGCCTCGACGCTGGCGCTCAAAGACCTGCGCGCGCGTTTCACCGTGCCCTTCGTCGGCACCGTGCCGGCGATCAAGCCGGCCTGCGCGCAATCGAAAAGCCAGCGCATCGCTGTGCTCGGCACGCAAGCCACCGTCAGCCGCGAATACACCCGCACGCTGATCCGAGAGTTCGCCAATGGCTGCGAGGTGGTGCTGGTCGGTTCGCCGCGCCTCGCCGGCTTCGCCGAGGCGGAGCTCTCGGGCAATCCCGTGAGCGATGCCGACATCAAGCCCGAGATAGCGCCCTGCTTCGTCGACGGCGACGGCCGCCGCTGCGACACCGTCGTGCTCGCCTGCACGCATTACCCGCTGCTGATCGGCCGCTTCCGCGCCAATGCGCCGTGGCCGGTGGACTGGATCGATCCGGCGCCGGCGATCGCGCGCCGCGTCAGTGATCTCTTGCGCG
>DASXOK010000604.1:0-2018 GCA_036494425.1 Pseudolabrys sp. | reverse complement strand
CACCATCTGGGCTACGCGCCGGGCGCAGAGCGTCCACAGGCCACGACCAACCAGCGCAACGGCGTCACCGCCAAGACGGTGCTGACCGGCGACGGTCGCGTGCGGATCGAAACACCGCGCGACCGGGACGGCAGTTTCGAGCCTTTGCTGCTGCCCAAACATGCGCGCCGCTTTACCGCGTTCGACGACAGCATCGTCGCTCTGTACGCGCGCGGCCTGACGGTGCGCGAGATCCAGGGTTATCTGGCGGAAAGCTACGGCACCGAAGTGAGCCCCGACCTGATCAGCACGGTGACCGACAGTGTGCTGGCGGAGGTCACGGCCTGGCAGGCGCGGCCGCTGGAGGCTGTGTATCCAGTTGTCTTCTTCGACGCATTGCGGGTGAAGATCCGGGAAGACAACGTGGTACGCAACAAAGCGGTGTACCTGGCACTGGGTGTCCGCCGCGACGGCTCACGCGAGATTCTGGGGCTTTGGATCGAGACCACCGAGGGCGCGAAGTTCTGGATGAAGGTGTTCAACGATCTGAAGACCCGCGGCGTCAACGACATTCTGATCGCGGTCACCGACGGGTTGACGGGCATGCCGGCGGCGCTGGCGGCGGTGTTTCCCCGGACGACGTTGCAAACCTGCATCGTGCACCTGATCCGCAACAGCCTCGATTACGCCAGTTGGAAGGACCGCAAGACGCTGGCCGCGGCACTTCGCCCGATCTACGCGGCCGCCAGCGCCGAGGCCGCCCTCGCTGCGCTGGATGCGTTCGAGGATGGCGAATGGGGCCGGAAGTTCCCGACCGTCGCCGCCGCCTGGCGACGAGCCTGGGATCAGGTGATCCCGTTCTTCACGTTTCCGCCGGAGATCAGACGGGTGATCTACACCACCAACGCGATCGAGAGCGTCAATGCGCGGGTGCGCAAGATCATCAAAACACGCGGCCATTTCCCGACCGACGACGCGGCGAACAAACTCATATGGCTCGCCTTACGCAACATCACCGCCGGCTGGAGCAACGCCGCGCACAACTGGAAGGAGGCGATGAACCAGTTCGCGATCCTGTATGACGACCGCTTCAACGCGGCCGGCTGATCCCATTGATCATCGTTACGTAACGGAGAACAGGCATGCCCAGAGGCCGTTTGCCCGAAGGCTCCGCCGCGCTGAGCAACGCCGAACGCCAGGCCCGTCATCGCGCCAGAAAACAGGCGCGACAACCACCGCTCACCATTAAACGACCCCAGGCGGCGCAGCGAAGCCGAGGCAGGCGCTGGAACGATGCGTTGGCCGAGATGATCGCGGTTCAATTGGAATGCGCCGCGTGGTTCGAAGTTCTGCCGGAAAGCCTGCGCGACAGCGCCACCGCAACGGCGCTTCAGGAGATGATCGATCTCGATCTGGACGCCATCGCCGCGGTTCAGCCGCCCCGCGGATACGGACGTGACTGAGTGGTGCGCCACGACTTCCTGCCACAGGATGGCGCCATGCGTGAGCCGCGGCAAATCGTGGGGCCTCGTCATGCTCGCCCCCAGGCGGGGGCTGCGCGTGCCTCCGGTCCCGCCGAAGCCGGCGAATTTGCCACGGACCCCGCGCGGTCGCCGGGACAATGGCAGGTCGGGACGAAGGAACAGGGGCTTTGATCGAACCAAGGAACAACCGCGAACGTCGTCGCCTTGCCGTCACGATCATCCGGCGCTTACAGTCGTTCACCCAATGGTGGGTGAGACTGAACAAGCCTCACACACAGAAATTCGGACACTTCCTAACTCTCTATTTTTTCAATGTTATTCCCCTCCGGAAGCCGTCCAAACTATCCCGCCCCCTCACTCCCACTCGATGGTTCCCGGCGGCTTGCTGGTAATATCGTACGTCACCCGGTTAATGCCCCGCACCTCATTCACGATCCGATTGGAAACCCGCGTCAGAAATCCCATATCGAACGGATAAACATCCGCCGTCATACCATCCGTGCTGGTCACTGCGCGCAGCGCGCAGACGCTATCGTAAGTCCGCCCGTCGCCCAT
>DASXOK010000603.1:0-2291 GCA_036494425.1 Pseudolabrys sp. | reverse complement strand
ACCACCGAGAACGTGCCCGGCGCGGGCATCGTCTTCCCGGCGATCTTCGCCAACATCGCCAGCTTCACGCTGCCGGTGGGCGGCGCGGTGTCGCTGGTCAACGCACTCTCTCGTGCGGTGGAAGCAGGCGGCGGCGAGGTCGTCACCAATGCCGACGTGAAGGAGATCAGGATCGCGAACGGCCGTGCCACCGGCGTCGTGCTCGACGACGGCCGCTTCATCGGCGGGCAGCAATTCGTCGCCAGCGCTGTCGATTTTCCGAGTACAGTACAGATGGCCGGCGAAGAGCTGTTTCCGCAAGCCGTGCGACAGAAGGCGAAGAGCTGGCACTGGGGCAACCACAGCCTGGTCACGCTGCATCTGGCGCTGAAGAACCCACCGGCCTATCGCGCCGCCGCTTTCGACCCGGATGTAGCGCGCGCCTACAACATGTTCTTCGGCATGGACACCATCGACGAGGTGGCAAGCTGCTTCGACGATTGCGCCGCCAAGACGTTTCCGCGCGTGCTGCTCGGCAACGGCGCCTGCAACAGCCAGTTCGACCCGACTTATGCGCCGCCGGGGCAGCATGTGGCCTTCTGGTGGCCGTTTGCGCCTTATGCGGTCGAGGACGGTCCGCAGGGCTGGGAGAGCCGCCGCGCCGAGTACACCGAAAAGCTGCTCAACGTCTGGCGCGAATACGCGTCCAATCTCGACGACAGCACTGTCATCGGCAGTCATCTGTTCACGCCGGTCGATGTCGAACGGCTCAACAGCAACATGCGCCAGGGTGCTGTGCGCATGGGCGCCTATGTACCGGATCAGCTCGGCATCAACCGGCCGCATCCGCTGATGCCCGGCGCGCGCACGCCGGTCGACGGGCTTTACCTCTGCGGCTCGTCCTCGGGCAATGGCGGCGGCGTTAACGGTGCGCCCGGTTATATTGCGGCCAACGCCATCGCCGACGATCTGCGATTGAAGCGCACGTGGACGCCGGTTCCGCCGCCGGAGTGGCGGCACTAGCGTGATTGACCTGCATCAACATATCCTGGGAGCCAGCGTGGCTTCATACCATCGGACAATTTTGGAGGTTTGGCCATGAACGCCAAGGACGTGATGACGCGCGAGGTCATTTCCGTTGCACCCGACGCCACGGTGCTCGAGGCCGCCCGCGTGATGCTCCAGCATCGCATCAGCGGCCTGCCGGTGATCGACAGCGCCGGTAAGCTGGTGGGCATTGTCTCCGAAGGCGATTTCCTCCGTCGTCGCGAGATGCAGACTGAACGCCGCCGCTCTCGCTGGCTCGAGTTTCTCATGGGTCCGGGCAAGATGGCAGCCGAATACACCCAGACACACGGCAACAGAGTCTCCGAGGTCATGACCGACGACGTGCAGACCGTCGACGAGAATGCCACGCTCGAAGAGATCGTCGAGCTGATGGAGCGGAGGCGCATCAAGCGCGTGCCGGTGATGCGCGACGGCAAGGTCACCGGCATCGTCACGCGGTCCAATCTTATGCACGCGATGGTCAGCCTGGCTCGCTCGGCGCCGAAAACGGCCACGGACGACGCTGCGATCCGCGAACAGCTCCAGGCGGTGATGCGGAAGGAACAGTGGGCGCCGATCGTCGCGACCAATGTCGTCGTCAACAACGGCGTCGTCGAATTATGGGGCGTCATCGTCGACGAGCGCCAGCGCGAGGCGCTCAAGGTCGCGGCCGAGAACATCCCCGGCGTCAAAGCGGTGAAGGACCATCTCGTGTGGATCGAGCCCACCACCGGCATGATCATCGAGCCGACCGAAGCGGCAGTCAAACACTAGGCGCAGGTCAAGACGATCGAAGGCAAACCCGCCGCCTGATCTCGGGGGGCGTCGAGAAGGCGCGCTGCCGCGGCCTGCACCAGGCGCGGCGCGCGCCTTTGTCGTTCCTGAACGGTCCGTGTGATCCAAGCGCGCTCCCGAAAAATACTAAACCGCTTTTGATCTTCGTCAAATCCCTTGTGGGGAGGCGTCGATAAGAGGTGCGCCAAGATATTCGGCGCCATCACGTGGCGCTGGCTGAGCTAGAGGGGCGGGGCGGCGGCGCGCGCTTCAATCGCCGCGGTCTTGGCGGCGGGCGACAGTTTCGCCACGACGACCGCCGGCGTTTTGCCGCTGCGTGCTGCCGCCCATGCCCACTCTTCTCATCCCAGCGTCACGGTCTCGAATTCCGCCGGCAGCACGATCTCCAAAAGCTCGCAGTCGTCGGAATAGCCGAGCACGGTGTGCTTGATCTTCGGCGGCTGGATCCAGCACGCGCCGGCGTGGAACGT
>DASXOK010000602.1:0-8389 GCA_036494425.1 Pseudolabrys sp. | reverse complement strand
GCGCACGCCCGGGCGCATCGTCGGCAACGCCAATGCGGCGGTCGCCAACGATCACTATCATCGCTGGCGCGACGACATCGCCCTGATGCGATCCCTCGGCGTGGGCACGTATCGGTTTTCGATCGCCTGGCCGCGCGTGTTTCCGCAAGGCCGCGGCCAGCCCAATCCGAAGGGTCTCGATTTTTACGACCGGCTGGTCGACGAACTGCTCGCCAACGAGATCGCGCCCTATGCGACGCTCTATCATTGGGATTTGCCGCAGGCGCTACAACATGCAGGCGGCTGGGAGAACCGCGAGACCGCGAACGCCTTCGCCGACTATGCAAGGCACGTTGCCGTGCGCCTCTCCGATCGGGTGAAACATATCTTCACGATGAACGAGATGGCGACGTTCGTCGAACTCGGCTATGGCCAGGGCACCTTCGCACCGGGATTGAAGCTGCCGCCGGGCCGGCTGAACCATATCCGGCATAACACGCTCCTCAGTCACGGCATGGCGGTGCAGGCGATCCGCGCCGCGGCACAGCCCGGCACCAAGATCGGCCTGGCTGAGAACATCACCGTCTGCGTTCCCGTCATCGAGACAGCCGAGCACATCGCGGCCGCCGGGCAGGCGACGCGCGAGCTGAACGCGGGATACCTCACGGCGATTCTCGAAGGCGCATACACGCCGGCCTATCTCGCCTGTGCCGGCGCCGACGCGCCGCTTTTCACGTCTGACGAGATGAAGACTATCGCCAGCCCGCTCGACTTTGTTGGCGTCAATGTCTACGGGCCGCATCACTACGTGCGGGCCTGTGCGGCGGCGCCCGGCTTTGCCTCGGTGCCGCTGAGCGCATCGTATCCGCATATGGCCTCGAGTTGGCTGAAGGTCGGACCCGAGGCGTTGTACTGGGCGCCGCGCCACGTCGCCTCGATTTGGAATGTGAAGACCATCTACATCACCGAGAACGGCTGCTCGGCTGCCGACGCGCCGGACGGCGAAGGCAATATCTATGACACCGATCGCGTCATGTTCCTGCGCAACTATCTCATGCAGTTGCAGCGGGCGACCTCGGAAGGCGTTCCGGTGCGCGGCTATTTCCTGTGGAGCCTGATGGACAATTTTGAATGGGCCGACGGCTACAGCAATCGCTTCGGCCTGCATTACGTCGATTACGCGACGCAACGGCGCACGCCAAAGCTCAGCGCAGCCTTCTATAAAGAGGTGATTGCGGAAAACGCGGTCGTCTAAGGGACAGCGTTGTCCCTCGCGCAACCACGCGAGCGGCGTGCGCTTGCGCGTGCGGCTGCCGCGCGCGGAGAAGCCCGCGAACGAACGGCAGGACACCGTCATCCTGTCCAATTGAATGTGTTCAAAGCACAGTTGGCCGCACGGCGTCCAATCCCTATGATCCGCCGCCGCCCGCCCTTCGGCGCGCGGAATGGTCTTCCATGTTGCATCCGGTTTGTTCATGACCCTTGGCGCCGCCCCCCTCCTCCCCGACCCCGACGCGCCTCATGGACCCGCCCAACACGAGGATGCGCTAAACTGGGAGACGATGATCGGCGCCGTCGAGGGCGAGCCGCTGCGCATGGCGTGGCTGGCCAGCCGTCTTGCGCGCAAGGGACAGGCGGCGAAAGCGCGGGAGCTATGCGCGCGGGCGCTCGCTCTGGCGCCCGCCGAGGCGGAAATTGCGATCATCGCCGCCGAGATCTTCAGCGATGGTGTGCCGGAATGGCACGCGGCAATCGCCAACGATCAAGCCCGCCTCGCCGCCTACGACGCTGCTCTGCGGCGCGCGGTCAAACCCGGCGATTGCGTGCTGGAGATCGGGACCGGCAGCGGCATCCTCGCGATGATGGCGGCGCGCGCCGGCGCCGCCGAAGTCATCACCTGTGAGATGAACCCAGTGATCGCCGAGCGGGCAAGGCAGATCATCGCTCAGAACGGCTATGCGGACCGGGTGCGCGTGATTGCCAAACACTCCGACGCCTTGCGGCTCGGCGTCGACCTGAGCCGCCGGGCCGACGTTCTGGTGTCCGAGATCATCGGCACCAGTCTGCTCGGCGAGAACGTGCTGCCGGTGATGGACATGGTGGCGGATCGCCTGCTGCGTGAGGGCGGCGCGATGATTCCCGCGCGCGGCACGGTGCGAGTCGCGCTGGCCGATTATGCCGACGTCGCCAGTCAGCGGCTGGGGACGATCGACGGGTTCGACCTGTCGGCCTTCAACGGCCTGCTACCGCCAAGCTATTTCATCGACGTCGACAGTCCGTATTTGACGCTGCGCAGCGCCGCCGCCGATCTCTTCACATTCGATTTCCGGTTCGAGTTGCCCGATTCCGGCCGCGTAAAACGCGTGCTGAGAACGGAAGGCGGCCCCGCCAATGGTGTCGTGGAATGGATCAGGCTTGAGATGGACGACGTCACCGTCTACGAGAACCAGCCGCATCATTCGGCCTTCTCATCGTGGGGCGCGACGTTCCATCCCTTCGTGGCCGGCCATGCGCCGCAAGCGACCGATGACGTCACCGTGCACGGCAGCCACGACATCAATTCCGTCCGCATCTGGACTTCGCCATGACCCTCGCCGTCAGCCCTCTCCTGACCGACCTCTATGAGCTCAACATGGTCCAGGCCTACCTGGACCGCGGCGAGGACAAGACGGCCGTGTTCGAGTTCTTCGTGCGGCGGCTGCCGCCGCGGCGCGGCTTTCTCTTGGCCGCGGGGCTCGAGGAAACGCTCGATTACCTCGTGACCATGCGCTACTCGGCAGAAGAGCTCGCCTGGCTCAAGAGCACCGGCCGCTTCCGCGACAATCTGCTCGATTATCTCGCGAATTTCCGCTTCACCGGCGACGTGCATGCGATCCCGGAAGGCACCGTGTGCTTTCCCAATGAGCCGCTGATCCGCATCACCGCGCCGCTGCCGCAGGCGCAGCTCGTCGAGTCGCGGCTGATCAACATCCTGCATTTCCAGACGCTGATCGCCTCGAAGGCGGCACGCATGGTTTTGGCCGCCCCAGGAAAAATCCTCTCGGACTTCGGCCTGCGCACGGCGCACGGCGCCGAGGCCGGGCTCTATTCGGCCCGAGCGAGCTATATCGCGGGCTTTGCCGGCGCGGCCAATGTGCTCGCCGGCGAGTGCTATGGCATCCCGGTCGTCGGCACGATGGCGCATTCCTACATCCAGGTGCACGACGACGAGATGAAGGCCTTCGAGGATTTCGCGCGCGCGCGGCCCGAAGGTGTGATCCTGCTGGTCGACACCTACGACACCGAGGCCGGCGCGCGCAAAGTGGTGGAACTGGCGCCCAGGCTAAAGGCAGACGGCATCGCCATCCGCGGCGTGCGCATCGACAGCGGCGATCTCACCGCGATGGCGCGCAAGGTGCGCGCGATCCTCGATGCCGGTGGGTTGCGCGATGTCATCATCCTCGTGAGCGGCGGCATCAACGAGGACGTGCTGCAAGGCATGATGGCTGAGAAGGCGCCGATCGACGGCTTCGGCATCGGCGTCAACCTCGCCGCCTCGATCGACGTGCCGGCGCTCGACTGCGCCTACAAGCTCCAGGACTATGCCGGCCGTCCGCGCCGCAAGCTCTCCGAAGGCAAGCAGACCTGGCCCGGACGCAAGCAGGTCTGGCGCGTCTATGACAGCGACGGCCGCATGCGTGGCGATATCCTCTCAGTCGAGGGCGACGCACAGCCCGGCGAGCCGCTGATCGTGCCGGTCATGCGCGGCGGCAAGCGCATCGCGCCGCCGCCCAGCCTCGCCGACATCCGGACCCGCGCCGCCCGAGAACTCGCGCGCCTGCCCGAAAGATTGGCGCGGCTCGAGCCCGGCGTGGCGTATCCGGTGCACGTCGCCGATGCTCTGGTCGCGCTGACGCGCGAAGCGGACAGGCATACCGGCCGCTGACGCAGGCCGGTTCCACAAGGCCGGTCCGGAACCACCTCCGCGGTCAGACGCTTTCCAGTGGCGGGACGGACGGCACGCTTTGGCTGGCTCGCTCGTTCGCACGCCAACAAGCCTGGGAGGTCACCATGAACAACAACATGCACGCTGTCCGCATCCATTCCTTCGGCGATCCGAACGTCCTAACCGTCGAAAACATTCCGATTCCCGAGCCGAAGCCGAACGAGATCGTGATCCGCGTGTCGGCGGCGAGCGTCAATCCGATCGATTACAAGATCCGCGCCGGCCAATATCCGTCGGTGAAGGACCAGTTGCCGAAGGTGCTCGGCCGTGACGTCGCCGGCGTCGTCGAGCGTGTCGGCAGCCGCATCACACGGTTCGAGAAAGGGGATGCGGTCTACGCAATGCTGGGGCGCGACGTCGGCGGATATGCCGAGTACGCTTTGGCGACGGAAGCCGAAGCCGCGCCGAGCCCCACCTCGCTCGACTTTGTGCAGGCCGCCGCCGTGCCGCTCGCCGCGCTCACGGCCTGGCAAGGGCTGTTCGACCATGGCGGACTGAAGAAGGGCCAGCGCGTGCTGATCCACGGCGGCTCCGGCGGCGTCGGCCATTTCGCCATCCAGTTCGCCAAGGCGAAGGGCGCGTGGGTGGCGACCACGGTGTCCGCCGACGATATAGAGATGGCGCGCCGGTTGGGCGCCGATCAGGCGATCGACTATAAGCACCAGAAGTTCGAGGACGAGGTGAAAGACATCGATCTGGTCTACGACCTGATTGCCGGCGAAACGCAGACGCGTTCCTTCGCGGTGCTCAAGGACGGCGGCGCTTTGGTCTCTACGTTGCAGAAGCCCGACGAGGCGCTCGCGAAAAAACACAACATCCGCGGCCTGCACTACATGGCGACGCCGAACGCGAGTCAGCTCGAAGAGATCGCGCGACTGATCGACTCCCACAAAGTGAAGGTGGTCATCGACGCGATCTATCCGCTCGAGCAGGCCGCCAAAGCGCATGCCCACATGGAGCACGACCATATCCATGGAAAGGTCGTGCTGAAGATCGCGGCGTGAGGCGCGCGGGCGGCGTCCGCGCCGCCCGAATTCCGCTCGGTCGGACAGTGCTGCTACTGGGCCGTGATGTGCGCCGCCTTGATGAATGTCATCCAGCGGTTGACGTCCTCGTCGATCAATGACGTCACCGCCTCAGGCGTACTACTCTGCGGCACCAAGCCCAATTCGAGCAAGCGGTCTCGCACGGCAGGCTCATTGAGCGTGGCAACGATTTCCTCGTGCAGCTTCGCGGTCACGGCCGCAGGCAGATTCGCCGGACCCGAGATGAAGTAGTAGAGGCCGATATCGAGATCCTTCAGGCCCGCTTCTTCAAAGGTCGGCGAGTCTGGCGCGAGCTGCGACCGCCCTGTTCCGGAAACCGCGATGACGCGCAATTGACTGCTCTTTGCATAGGGCAACACGACGTTCACCGGAAACATGGCCAGTTGGACATGGCCGGCAAGCAGATCGTTGAGGGCGCCGGTCGCACCCCCATAGGGAATGTGCGTGATGTTCAAACCAAGTTGACGTTTGAAGAGCTCCATCCCCAGGTGATGGGGCGTGCCGATACCCGCCGAGCTGTAGTTCAGCTTCCCTGGATTTTTCAAGGCCGCCGACTTAAGCTCTTCAAGGTTCTTGACCGGCAGCACTTTCGGATTGACGACGAGCGCCATACTCCCGGTGGCCACTTCCGAGATGTGGCTGAAATTCTTCAGCGGATCGAACGGCAGTTGCTTATAGAGCGCAGGGGCCACCGATAGGGCGTTGCCCGTGATCAACAACGTGTAGCCATCGGGCTCGGCCTTCGCCACGTAACCTGCCCCGAGATTGCCGCCGGCGCCGGGCCGGTCGTCGACAATGACCGGCTGCTTCAGTCCAACGGCAAGCTTGTCGGCCAGCACACGTGACAGAATATCGATACCACTGCCGGCCGAATAAGGCGCGACAAGGGTTATCGGCCGCGTCGGATAGGCTTGCGAGAACGCCGCCATTGGCCACAGAAGGGCAAGCGCCGGCAACACACGCGCGACCGCACGTCCTTGCATGGTAATCCTCCCAGAATGAGCGCGAGACGATCGTGGTGCTTACAGCAGGCCCAGCGCTTCAGCCTTCAAGACGTGATAGGCCCACATCTTGGAAATCACTTTCGGATGCCACACCTGCCGCTTTAGCGTCGCCAGTTCTTCGCCTTCCAGAACATTGGGCGTTCCAAGCAGGCTCGCCTGATACAGGCGTGTCGCATTGTCTTCGAGCATGATGGCCGCGACAAAGGCTTCCTCGATGGAGGCGCCAACGACGACCGCGCCGTGGCTTTTCAACATGACCGCGAGCTTGTCGCCCAGAACATGCGCCAGAGCGTCGCCTTGTTCCGGGCGCTGGATAAGCGTGCCATCGTCGCTCACAGGCACCGCATCGCCGAAAGGCGCGCCGAAAATGTAGACCGGCCGTATCGGCTTGCCGACGACTGTGAAGCCCGTCGCCATCGGCAGATGAAGGTGGAAGACCGCCATCACATCGGGCCGCGCCTTGAAGACGCCGGTGAAGATCGGAGTCTCACTGGGCGGGTTGTTGGTCCCTTCCACCCGTTTTCCATCCGTATCGGTGACGACGAAGTCGTCGCCCTTCATGATCGCGGGATGACGACCTTGCGTGCCCCGCATCTCGCGCGGATTCAGCAACAGATTGCCGGTCTCCGAAATGCGAGCCCCCGCGAGGCCTGCGTGATCGATCAGCCCCTGCATGGCCAGCAGACGGCAAGCGAGCGCCAGCTTGTCGCGAAGCTCTTTCGTACCTTGCACAACGTTTCTCCCAAATTTTCTGTTTTTGGATTGGTCATTACTATCCTGTTGATAGCCAGCTCACTCGCACCTTTGTCGCTGTCCACATTTCCGGCCGCAGCCTTTCGACTCTTGATGCCATACTGCCTATCGCAATGATTGAACGTCAACGCGGAAGTCGGCGACAGTCTTGCCGCGTCCTAAGAACTGGACGGCCGTGAGAGCCCATCGCCCGCGCGGCCAGACTCCTGACGAAAACAAAATGGCCGGGGAGAACGCGCCCGGCCACTAAGTGAAGACAATGCAGTCTGTGGTCTCGCTCACCCCACCACCGCCCCCGCCCTGTTCCACCCGCGCAGGCCCTCGCCGTAGATCTCGTGGCCCGTGTCGGTGACGACGACGGTGTCCTCGAGCTTGATGAAGCCGCGCGCGGGATGCATCAGCGTGGTCTCGACTGAGACCACCATGCCCGCCTCCAATGGCTTATCCGCATCGTCGGCCGGATAAGGCACCGGCCCGTGATCGGTGAGCCTTGGTGCCTCATGGCTGACGAGCCCCATGCCGTGCGCCAGGAAGTCGAGATGATTGTGATGCTTCGACTTGGCGACCAGCGGCTCGGCCGCGGCGTAAATCTCACGGCCAAGAATGCCGGCCCGCACCGGCTTCATCACGGCGCGCTGGATGCTCTCGATCTCGCCGAGCAAGTCTTCAAGTTCGGCGTCCGGCTCGCCCTGGATCGCCATGCGGCAGACGTCGCCGATGTAACCGTGATAGTTGCCGCCTGAATCGATCGACATGATCTCGCCAGCCTCCCATCGCTGATCGGAGGGCGCTCGGTTCATGCTGGTGCCGGCAGTGATCAGGCAATATTCGAAGGTGAGCCCGCGATTGGTTTCCTCGCGGCGCAACGCATCGACGACATCCCGCTTCGTCTCGCCCGGCTTGGCGCCGGCGATCACCGTCCGCATGGAGTCGATGACCGCCTCCGACGCGATCTTCAACAGCTTCAATTCGTCGGGCGATTTCTTCGCGCGCTGGCGCTCGAGCACGAACAGCGCATCGACCCAATCCGCGTCGGGAAAGCCCTTGCGCAACACGTTCGCCGCATCGAAGGGCAGGAAGCCGAACTCGGCGGCAATACGCTTGGGCGTCAGTCCCGCCTTGTGTATGTAATCGACCGCCTTCTGCATGGCGTCGACGGAGCCGGCGGAATCCACCTGCGTCTCCGGCGTCCACAGCGGCTTCACCTTGTGCTGGAAGCCTTCGAGGCGGTGGCCGATATAGGCGGATTTCTCAGGCCTTCCTTTCGGATAGACGAAGACCGGCAAATAGCGCGTGACACCGGTCGCATCCATGTAGTCGAAGAAATGGGCGCGATGTCCGCCGAGCAGATACTGCACATTGTGCTTCGACGTGGCGATGACGACGTCGATCCCGGCCTCGTCCATCAGGCGGTCAAGGCGGGTGTGGTCGAAAGGAATGGCGAGAGAACGCGAAGTCTGAGGGTTGACGTTCATGGGTCCGGCTCCGGCTCGTGCCGACGGGCATTGCCCCTCGGCAGGTCAACGCGGCAGGCTAACGCATGATCCTCAGAAAATCATGCCCCCGGAGCGGTCCAGGGGCACGACGGTTTTCGCTGCACCTTGTGCAGTGCGTTATGCCCA
>DASXOK010000601.1:0-7084 GCA_036494425.1 Pseudolabrys sp. | reverse complement strand
CGCCTTTGCCGTGCTCTGGCCGCGGTGAGACAATCAGTCACCTTATCCGCCGGAGACCGCCCATGGCCGATCACAGCACCCTGTCGCTCGACGAGCTCAACGACCGCATCGCCATCACGCGCGACAATATCCGCCAGCTCGTCGAGCAGGCGGCCGGCTCGTCCGGCGCCGGTGACGAGGCGCGCAACGCCGACCGCCTCGCCGCACAACAGGCCGAGCTCGACGCGCTCAACAAAGAGCGCGAGGCGCGGCTGCAGAAGAGGAAATAAGCAACCCGGGAATTGCGGCCTCATCCTGAGGAGCCGCGCGCAAGCGCGGCGTCTCCAAGGATGGCCACACGCCTCGGCCCCATCCTTCGAGACGGCCGCTGCGCGGCCTCCTCAGGATGAGGCGGGACAAAGCTCGGAAGCCACCCCGGCTCGCAAAATATTCCTATTTTCCTCTTGACCACATTCCTAAAATAGGTCCATAATCCGCCTCGTCCTGCTCAACCGAGGGCGCTTCATGAGGCGTCATAAAGCGGAGCAGGATGCGGCGCCCGCGGGCGGGAGACGAACGCTCCTCCCAAGCCCCCGGGCGGTGACGGGGCTCCGCCTGGAGGCACTAGAGCGGATTCCGATTGAATGGAACATATCCGGCGTTTGCGAGGTAATTCCTGCATTCGTGCGGGGTGAAGCGGTCGAGCAAGTCACCGAGGGCATTAGTCTGGATACGGTCCGAGCGGCGATTTTGCGGAGCAGCGCCTTGAGCTTGGGGAAGGCCTGTTCGATCGGATTGAGATCGGGGCTGTAGGGCGGCAAGTAAACGATGGCCGCACCACAGGCCTCGACCGCCTCGCGCACCCCGATCACTTTGTGACTGCCGAGATTGTCCAGGATGACGATATCGCCTGACTTGAGCGTCGGTGCGAGCACCTGTTCAACATAGGCGCGGAATATGTCGCCATTGATGGCGCCGTCCACGACCAGCGGGGCCGTGAGACCGCTGCTGCGCAAACCGGCAACGAACGTGGATGTCTTCCAGTGCCCGTGCGGGACCACAGAAACCAAGCGCTGTCCACGCGGGGCGCGGCCGTAGCGCCGGGTCATATTGGTAGTCGCCCAAGTCTCGTCGATGAAGACCAGCCAGTCCGGATCTAAATCGGGCTGCCCGGAACGCCAAGCCTCGCGCGCGGCCGCGACATCGGGCCGTTGCTGCTCGGCGGCATGAAGCGACTTTTTTTGAGCGTCAGTCCGCACGCCAGCAGAAAACGGTTCACCGAGGAACGTCCGACGCGAATGCCGCGCTCGCCAAGCTCCTGCCGCAGCTCGTCAAGTGTCAGGTCCGGGCGCGCCGCGACCAGCGCACGGACCGCCGCCTCATGCTCGGCCAATGCATAAGGCTTCTTGCCACGCGCAGCAGGCGCAACCGTCCCCGTGCGCCGAAAACGCTGCATCAACTTGACCACGCAGCTCACGCTCACCGCCCCGGGCCGCGACAAAGAACAGGGGCGGCGAAGCGTTGGCTTGTCGCGGCGAAGCTTGAGCGAAGGCGGACGTCAGCCCTGCGTCTCTCCCGCTTCCGCCTCGGCGAGCTGGGTGCGCCAGTCGCGGCGCTTGAGCACGAAGGCGAGCGCCGACAGGCCAAGCAGGATCGCACAGACGATCAAGAGCCCGAGCGAAATCGGCCGGGTGAAGAAGATCGTGTAGTGCCCGTTCGACATGATCAGCGACTGGCGCAGGCTCTGCTCGAACAGCGGCGCGATGACCAGCCCCAGCACCAGGGGCGCCGGGTCGAACGAGAACTTGCGTAGCGCATAGCCGAGCACGCCCATGATCAGCATGATCCAGACATCGACAATGGAATGGCTCACCTCGTAGACGCCGACGATGCAGAACATGATGATGAGCGGATAGAGATACGCGTATGGGATGCGCAGAACCGTCACGAACAGCCCGACCAGCGGCAGATTGAGCGCGAGCAGCATCAGGTTGCCGACATACATCGAGGCGACGAAGCCCCAGAACACGTCCGGATGTTCGGTGACGAGCTGCGGCCCGGAGTTCACGCCGTGCACCATCAGCGCACCGATCAGCACCGCCGTGATCGGGCCGGTGGGAATGCCGAGCGCCAGCATCGGCACGAAGGCGCCGGTGGAGGCCGAGTTATTGGCCGATTCTGGACCGGCGACGCCGGCAACGGCGCCTTTGCCGAACTCCTCCGGATGTTTGGAGACGCGCCGCTCCAGGGCGTAGGAGAGGAAACTGGAGATGATGTGCGCGGAGCCGGGGATGATGCCGATGATGAAGCCGAGCACGGTGCCGCGCGCGATCGGCATCACCGCCTCGCGCCATTCCTGCCGGTTCGGCAGCAATTCGCGCAGCTTTGGCGAAATCACTTCGCCGACGACCTTGTGGCTCGGCGTCGCCAGGATCTCGCCCAGACCGAACAGGCCGACTGCGACCGGCACGATGCCGATGCCGTCGCCGAGCTCGGCCAAGTCGAAGCTGTAGCGAAAATGGCCGGTCATATTGTCGATGCCGATCATGCCGAGCAAGAGGCCGATGCAGGCCATCAGCAGGGTGCGCACCAGCGAGGTCGACGACATGTAAGCGAGGAAGATGAGGCCGAGCACCAGGAGCGCGGTGTATTCGGGCGGGCCGAATTTCAATGCGATGGTGGCGAGCGGCGGCGCCACGATGGTGAGCATGATCACGCCGAACGTGCCCGCCACCCAGGAGCCGACGGCGGCGATGCAGAGCGCGGCGCCGGCGCGGCCTTTCTTGGCCATGGCGTTGCCGTCGATGCAGGTCATCACCGAAGACGCTTCGCCGGGGATGCGCATCAGGATCGATGTGGTCGAGCCGCCGTATTGCGAGCCGTAATAGATGCCGGCGAGCATGATGACCGCCTGCGTGGCATTGAGGCCGAAGGTGACCGGCAAGAGGATCGAGATGCCCGAGAGAGGACCAATGCCGGGCAGCACGCCGACCAGCGTACCGACCAGGCAGCCGAGAAAGGCGTACCAGAGATTGTCCGGCTGGAAGGCGACGGCGAAGCCATGCGCCAGGCTGATGAGCGTGCTTTCCACGAATGAATCCTAGAAGCTGACGTCCGGCAGGGGCGTCTTGAGTCCGTAGACGAAACAGACGTAGGTGAACACGACGATCGCGACGCTGTAGCCGGCGGCGTAGAGCGGCCTGCGCCGTTCGATGACGACGAGCAAAGCGATCATCATCGCCGTCATGGTGATGAGGAAGCCGAGCCCGGTGTAGAGCGCGATGGCGGCGGCCGTGATCGCTGTGACCATCAGCGCGTGCTTGCCGTCGCTCCACGAGACTTCGGCGAAGGGCGCGCTTTCCTGCGCACGCGCGATCAGCGCCAGCCCGAAGACGATGGTCAGCACGGCGACGATCTTGGGCAGGAAGCCGGAGCCGGGCATCGACAATTGCCCGGTCGGCAGGTCGCCGCTGAGCGCGATGACGAGCGCGCCGAAGGCGACGAAGCCCGCGCCCGCCACGTGGTCGGAGCGGAGGATCATTTGGTCTTCCTTCTCACGGTCTTGCTTTGCCCGATCGCGTCACACGCTCTTACCCGATGCGGCCTATCAACTTGACGGCTTCGTCGGATCGTTTGGCATCCTCCGCCCAGAACGCGGCGAAGCCCGCCGCGTTGAGAAAACCTGGATCCAGTCCGAGATTGGCGATGGCTGATTTGAACAGATCCGACTCCGCCGCTTTCTCGATTGCACCGTTCAACGTCGATACGATCGCGGCCGGTGTGCCCTTCGGCGCGAAGATGCCAACCCATAGATAATACTCGACGACGTAGCCGAGCTCCTTGAGCGTTGGCACGTCGGGCAGTTCCTTCGAGCGGTTGGCGCCGAACGAAGCCAGCGCGCGTAGCTTGCTGGCTTTGATGTGCTGGAGCGAGGCGGAGCTGGTCTGCGTGCTCATCTGTGCATTGTTGCCGAGCAACGCGGTGATGGCCGGGCCGCCGCCATTGGTTGGCAGGTGGCGAAGCTTCGGGATGCCCGTGGCCTGTTCGAGCAATGCGACCGGCAGATGCGTTGCGCCGTAGAGGCCGCCCGAGCTGTAGATGATGGCATCGGGGCGCTTCTTGGCGTCGTCGACGAAGTCCTTCAGCGTTTTATAAGGCTGCTGGCTGTTGACCAGCACGAGGACCGGATCGGCTGCAAGCCGGGCGAGCGGGATGAAATCGGCGCGCGTCGTCTTGGGCTGCCGGCCGAACAGCCGGTCGACTTCTTCGTAGCCGGAGATGCCGTTGTTGTGCGACAGCAGGGTGTAGCCATCCGGCTTCGCGCTGGCGCCGACCTGAGCGCCGACCTGGCCCCCGGCGCCCGCCTTTGTCTCGACGACGACCGGCTGCTTGAGGATGGGCTCGAGCGCGGCCGCAAAGGGCCGCGTGACGATGTCGTTTACGCCGCCGGGCGGAAAGGCGTTGATGATGGTAATCGCGTGCGAAGGGTAGGAATCATCCGCGAAGGCTGGCGCGGCCACGATCGATGCGGCGCCGAGGATAAAACTGCGACGATCCATGCTGTCACCCCTGACGGTCGTGCCGTGATCGCGGCACGATGAGCGTCTGCCTCAACCGGCGGACATGAGATTCCTCACCCTTGCACCTTGCCGATTGTGCGCACGGCCTCCTCGATGCGCGCGGCGTCCGCGTCCCAGAAGGTCGCGAAATCCGCCTGATCGAGGTACTCGACCTCCTGGCCGAGATTGGCCATCGCGGTCTTGAACTGCTCTGTCGCCGCTGCCTTCTGCAGATTCGTGCGCAGATAAGCGACCACGTTCGCCGGCGTGCCCTTGGGTGCGAACATGCCGACCCAAAGATAATATTCGACGTTGTAGCCGAGCTCTTTCATCGTCGGCACATCGGGCAGCGCCTTCGAGCGGTTGGCGCCGAACAGCGCCAACGGCCTCGCCTTGCCCGCCTTCACCTGCGCGAGGCAGGCCGAGACCGACGACACCAGCACCTGCGCATTGTTGCCGAGGAACGCAGTGAGCGCCGGCCCGCCGCCATTGGTCGGCAGGTGCCGCATCTTCAGGCCGCCCGCCGCCTTCAAATACAGCGCCATCGGGATGTGCAGCGCGCCGTATAGCCCGGAGGACGAGAAGATGATCTCGTCAGGCCGCTTCTTGGCGTCGTCGGTCAGCTCCGCGAGCGACTTGTACGGCTGCTGGTCATTGACGATGAGCACGCACGGATCGGCGACAAAGCGCGCCAGCGGGATGAAATCGGCACGCGTGAACTTCGGCTGGCGGCCGAACAATTTGTCGACCTCGGCGAAGCCGGAGATCGAGGTGATATGCGAGAGCAGCGTGTAGCCGTCCGGCTTGGCATTGGCGGCGACCTGCGCGCCGACGGCGCCGGCCGCGCCGGCCTTTGTGTCTATGACGACCGGCTGCTTGACGATCGGCTCGAGCACCGCGGCGAGCGGGCGCGTCACCACGTCGGAGGCGCCGCCGGGCGGGAACGGGTTGATGACGGTGATCGCGTGCGACGGATAGGCGTCTTCGGCGAATGCGGGCTTGATGGCGAGCCCCGCAGCGATAGCGGCGCTGCCGGCGACGAAACGGCGTCGGTCCATGTGCTTCCTCCCAGGCGAAGCGGTGCGCGGCCGGCTCTTTGGCCGACTCTCTCTTTTATGCGCGCAATGCTATCGCCCGGCACCCCGCACAAGCAAGCGGGATCGTCTACTCGATGATCGCCACTGCCCGTGTCCAGCCGGCGGAACCGCCGCGCACCTTCGCGGGAAAGCAGCTCACCGTGAAGCCGGTTGCAGGCAGCGCTTCAAGATTGTGCAGCTTCTCGATATGGCAGTAGCCGATCTCGCGGCCGGCGCGGTGGCCTTCCCAGATGATTTTAGGGTCATGCGTCTCAGCGTATTTCTGCATCGTGTAGATGAAGGGCGCGTCCCAACTCCAGCCGTCGGTGCCGGTCACGCGCACGCCGCGCTCGAGCAGATACATCGTCGCCTCGCGGCCCATGCCGCAGCCTTTGGCGACGTAATCGGGACGCCCGTACGCAACGCCTGCGCTGGTATTCACCACCACGATTTCGAAGGGCGAAAGCGTGTGCCCGATGCGCTTAAGCTCGGCCTCGACGTCGGCAGCGGTTGCGACATAGCCATCGGGAAAGTGGCGGAAGTCGAGCTTCACGCCTGGCTGGTAGCACCAGTCGAGCGGCACCTCGTCGATGGTGAGCGCGCGCTTGCCGTGATCCATTGTCGAAGCGAAGTGATACGGCGCATCGAGATGCGTTGTGCAGTGCGTCGAAAGCTTCACCCATTCGAAGCCCCAGCCCTCGCCGTCGGGAAGGTCTTCCTTCTTCAACCCCGGGAAGAACTTCAGGATGTCCGCCGCCGTCGCTTCGTGATCGAGGTACTCGATCTTCGGGCCATAGCCCGGCGGATCGGCCGCCACCTCGTTCTCGAGCGGCACGGAAATGTCGATGATCTGGCGCGGCATGTTGCTATGACCCGGTGAATGAGAGACGTTTGAACGAGAGACGTCAGCAAGTCTCATTCACCGCTGTGGCACTGTCCAGGAGAGAAGCTCGATGCCTGCTTATTGGGTTGCGCGTTCCAAGATCAACGACCCGGTGGAGTACAAGAAATACACCGACCTCGTGCCCGACATCATCGCCAAATACGGCGGCAAGGTGCTGGCGCGCGGCGGACGCTTCCAGATCATGGAAGGCCCGGACAAATTCCATCGCTTTATCGTGATCGAGTTTCCAACCATGGAGCAGGGCGTCGCCTGCTTCACGTCGCCGGAATACGACAAGGCCGCGGCGTTCCGGCGCAGCGGCGCCGGCGAGGTGGAGACGATCATGGTCGAGGGCATCTAAGGGCGCCGGTTTCGTGGTGCGGCGCACCGGGACGTCCGGTGGGCCGCATAAACGCCAGCAAAATCAAGACAACTAGTCTTACTGTGTCATAAAGTTTTGCGCTGTGCGAGGTTCCTGATCGGAGCGGCGCAGCATGGACATCGCGGCAAGTTCTTGACCAGGGCGAAAACGAGCCGTCGGCGCATGGTCGCGATCGAGTTTGGAATGTGCCGCTCGGGACGCAGCG
>DASXOK010000600.1:0-1768 GCA_036494425.1 Pseudolabrys sp. | reverse complement strand
GAGACGACGCAGGAAGCGCGTGCCGGCACCAGCGGGCAGAACATGCGCTACGTGCTCGCCTTCGGCACGGTGGGCGTGGCGGTGCTGTTCGTGATCGTCTACCTCTATTATTTCGTGTGAGACGGCGACCGCAATGATGTGAGCGCGGCAGGGGGCATCTGACCACGCGCTCATGCGCACGCCTGAGGCATGACCTCACCAGCGCCGGCTTTGTCCGGCGCTTTTTTATTGCCGGATCGACAGGGGAGGCGTCGACAATGGTTCACCGCAAGGATCACACGCCCGAAGCGCTCGCGCAGGCCAGGCATCTCTACGAGAAGACGCTGGCGCCGGTCGAGGATATCGCGGCGATGCTCGGCTGTTCGCGCAGCAATTTCTACTGCCACGCGCGCGCCGGAAACTGGCAGCGGCGCCGCGCCCGCGAAGGCACATTCCAATTCGCGCGCGCGATGATGGAGGGGCTGACCGCCGCTGACCCGGGCGACGGCGCCCAGGCCGTCGTGCCGGCCGAGCAAACAGAGGCGCCCCGTGCCGTTGTGAACCTTCCGGCCGAGCGCGCCACGCTGGCGGCGCGAATCCAGCAGGTGGTCGAGCGCGAGATGGACGCGGTGGAGCGGATCCTCGCGACCCTTGCACCCACCGATCATGTTGGCGCCGAGCATTGCGCGCGCACGCTTACCCATGTGTCCCGCACCGTGCGCGAGATCGCGGCGCTCAATCAGCCGAACGAAGTGACGCCAGCCGGTGCAGCCGACGACGACCCCGTTCCCAGCGACATCGACGAATTCCGCTTCGAGCTTGCGCGACGCATTCATCAGTTTATCGAAGACAGACAGGCTTGCGCTGGCGCACTTCCTGGCGGGGAGGGCGGCGCACTGGATTGAAGCGCTTCAGTTCGACTTCAATATCCTCGCGCACCCGCATCAGCAGGCGCCGAGACTCGCCAAGGGCGGCGGGGATTGAACCACCTGGCTGATCCTCGGCGGCCGCGGCGCCGGCAAGACGCGCGCGGGAGCGGAATGGGTGCGCGCCGCCGCGCTCGCCGATTCCAAGGCGCGCATCGCGCTGATCGGCGAGACCAAGCACGAGGCGCGCGAGGTGATGGTGGAGGGCGTATCCGGACTGCTCGCCGTGCACAAGCGCAGTGAACGGCCGCGATGGACGTCGTCGCGCCGGCGCGTGCGATGGAAGAATGGCGCAATAGCCGAGATTTTTTCCGCTGAGGATCCGGAGAGTCTGCGCGGGCCGCAATTTAGCGGCGCGTGGTGCGACGAGCTCGCCAAGTGGCGTCATGCCGAAGCAACCTTTGACATGCTGCAGTTCGGACTGCGCCTTGGCGCGCGGCCGCGGCAAGTGGTGACGACCACGCCGCGGCCGATCGCGCTGCTCAAGCGGCTGATCGACGATCCGCGCACGGCGGTGACGCATGCCGGCACCGTCGTCAATGCCGGCAATCTGGCGCCGACGTTCCTCGAGGCGGTGCTCTCGCGTTACAAAGGCACGCGGCTCGGGCGGCAGGAGATCGACGGGGAGATCATCGAGGATCGCGCCGACGCGCTGTGGACGCGCGCGCACATCGAAGCGGCGCGCGTGTCCGTGCCGCCGGAGCTGATGCGCATCGTGGTGGCGATCGATCCGCCCGGCTCCGCGCACAAGACATCGGACGCGTGCGGCCTTGTCGCCGCCGGGCGCGCGGACGACGGCACGATCTATGTGCTGGCGGACGAGAGCGCGGGCGGGATGTCGCCGCAGACCTGGGCGACGCGCG
>DASXOK010000599.1:0-4633 GCA_036494425.1 Pseudolabrys sp. | reverse complement strand
TGGATCATCGGCCGTCTCGGCGGCTGGGACGGCTATCCATCGTCCAAACCGCCGGGTCCCATCACCCTGAAGCACGGCCTCGAATACTTCTACGCTGTCGCAGTCGGATGGAGCCTCAAA
Organism: Pseudolabrys sp.; assembly: GCA_036494425.1. GTDB lineage: Bacteria > Pseudomonadota > Alphaproteobacteria > Rhizobiales > Xanthobacteraceae > Pseudolabrys. The sequence goes on along the minus strand of DASXOK010000599.1, from coordinate 4,513 downwards.
GATGTGTGCATGCCCTAGCGCGCAGGCGGGGACCCATACGCCGCAGTCCCTCGATAGGCTGTGGAGTATGGGTCCCGGGCCTCCTTCGCGGAGCCTGTCATCGGGCCGCGCTTCGCGCGGACCCGTTGGCTCAGTCGCCCGGGACGACAGCGTCTCGGCCCACATGGTATGCCTCTTGCTCGACTCCTTCACCGTCACGGGGCAGGGCCAAAGACCATGAAAGACATCCTCGACAGGCTGGAGATGCGCCGCGACGAGGCGCGCCTGGGCGGCGGCGAAAAGCGCATCGAAGCCCAGCACAAGCGGGGCAAGCTCACCGCCCGCGAGCGCATCGAGCTCTTGCTCGACAAGGGCTCGTTCGAGGAGCTCGACATGTTCGTCGAGCATCGCTCCAACGAGTTCGGCATGGAGAAGCAGAAAATCCCCGGCGACGGCGTGGTCACCGGCTGGGGCACCATCAACGGCCGCACGGTCTATTTCTTCTCCAAGGACTTCACCGTGTTCGGCGGCTCGCTGTCGGAGGCACACGCGCAGAAGATCATCAAGGTGCAGGACATGGCGATGAAGGCGCGCGCGCCCATCATCGGCCTGTTCGACGCCGGCGGCGCGCGCATCCAGGAGGGCGTGGCCGCGCTCGGCGGCTACGGCGACGTGTTCAAGCGCAACGTCATCGCCTCCGGAGTCATCCCCCAGATCAGCGTCATCATGGGGCCTTGCGCCGGCGGCGACGTCTATTCGCCGGCCATGACCGACTTCATCTTCATGGTGCGCGACACGAGCTACATGTTCGTCACCGGTCCCGATGTCGTGAAGACGGTGACCAACGAAGTCGTCACCGCGGAAGAACTCGGCGGCGCCAGCGTGCACACGACCAAGTCCGGCGTCTCCGACGGCGCCTTCGAGAACGACGTCGAGTGTCTCCTGCAGATGCGCCGCCTCATCGACTTCCTGCCCGCCAACAGCGAGAGCGGCGTGCCGGAATGGCCGACGCTAGACGAGCCCGATCGCATCGATGACTCGCTCGATACGCTCGTCCCGGAGAATCCGAACAAGCCTTACGACATCAAGGAACTGATCCTGAAGGTCGTCGACGAGGGTGACTTCTTCGAGATTTCGTCGGCTTACGCAAAAAACATCGTCACAGGCTTCGGCCGCATCGCTGGGCGGACGGTGGGCTTCGTCGCCAACCAGCCGATGGTGCTCGCCGGCGTGCTCGACAGCGATGCCTCGCGCAAGGCGGCGCGCTTCGTGCGCTTCTGCGACGCATTCGGCATTCCCATCGTGACCTTCGTCGACGTGCCCGGCTTCCTGCCCGGCACCGATCAGGAATATGGCGGGCTGATCAAGCACGGCGCCAAGCTTTTGTTCGCCTATTCGCAGGCGACCGTGCCGCTGGTCACCGTCATCACCCGCAAGGCTTTCGGCGGCGCCTATGACGTGATGGCCTCGAAGCATGTCGGCGGCGATTTGAACTATGCCTGGCCGACAGCGCAGATCGCGGTGATGGGTGCCAAGGGCGCGGTGGAGATCATATTCCGCGGCGGCACGGCGGAGGAGATCGCCGCGCAGACCAAGCAATACGAAGAGCGCTTCCTCTCACCCTTCGTCGCCGCCGAGCGCGGCTACATCGACGACGTGATCATGCCGCATTCGACGCGCCGCCGCATCGCGCGCGCGCTGGCGATGCTCAAGGACAAGCATGTCGAGATGCCGGCAAGGAAGCACGATAATTTGCCGGTGTAAGACTTACCCTCCCCACGCGAACTCGGATACATCCGAGTTCGCAAACGCGATATGGCGGGGAGGGTCGGCGCGCGCAGCGCGCCGGGGTGGGGGGAAGACGCCGCGTAGCCGCGCAACCTCCAAGCGTAGCTTGTCCGAAATGCCTTTCGTAGTTACATTGGCAGCATGGGCAAGACCGTCCAGATCGACGACGACGTCATGCGCGCGGCCGAGCGGCTCGCCGCCGAGCGCGGAGTGACGCCCGATCAGGTGATTTCGGAACTGGCGCGCAAGGCATTGGCCGACCCGGCGGAAACCGTCGGCCCGTGCGGCACAATCCTCAAGAATGGCTGGTACGTGCTACCGAAGCGCGGCGGCGAAACGGTGACCAGCGAACTGGTCCGGCGCCTGCTTGACGATGCCGATCTCGAGGACGCTGGAATCAAACCGGGCGACAAATAAGTGCGAGCGCTGCTCGACGTGAATGTTCTGCTCGCGCTGTTTGATCCCGAGCACAAGCATCACGGTGAGGCGCTGTCCTGATGGAATACACACCGGGATATGGGGTGGGCGAGTTGCCCCTTGACGCAGAACGGCTTCGTGCGCGTCATTTCAAATCCCGCATACGAACGTCCGCTGCCGCTCTCTGGCGCTGTTGCCCTTCTGCAGGCCCAAGCCGGGCGGCCCGGTCATGCATTCTGGCCTGATGATGTCTCGTTCACCGATGCCGCCGTCTTCGATCACGACCGGCTGCAAGGACCCAATCAAATTACAGATGCATATTTGCTAGCGCTTGCTGTGCGAAACGGCGGGCGTCTCGCAACGTTCGACCGTGGCATATCGCTTGAGGCCGTACGTGGCGCGAAGGCCGAGCATTTGGTGATGCTGTAAGCGAAGCGCCACGCGTGCATCGCCGGCTGGCTCGGTACCATCGCCGCGCGGGCATGCTGCGCATGCCACCCTAGAGCGCGCGCACCTCGATGCCCTTGAGCTTCTTCGTCTTCGCGACCAGCGCCCCGTCCGCGCAGATGAGCGGCGCACGCTCGCGTTCGGCCAGCGCGAGATAGAAGCAATCGTAGATGGCGTGATCGATCTGGATCGACAGTTCGAGCGCACGCAAATGAAGGTCCTCCATCGGCACCAGTTGGGCGAAGGCCGAGAGCGCAGCCTTGATGGCGGTCAGGCCGAACTCGCGGGTGACCTCGCCGCGGCGCGCGGCCTTCCAGATTGCGTTGCCGATTTCCGCAACGATCAGTGACGGCGCGATCAGCGGCACTTCACTCCGCAAGGCGAGCGCGCGTTGGCTCCCGTTCTGTTCAAGCACCCAGAGCACGGCGACGCTGGCGTCGACGACCAGCGTCACCGGAACGGCTCATCGTTGTCGCGATCCTCGCGAATATCGTTCACGGAATCACCCTTGATTGGACCGATCTTCTTCCGGATGGCATCGATCGCCGCCCAGGCTTCTTCCTTGCTTGGCTTGACGTATGACGTCAGCGCCTCGCGTGCGGTGTCGCTCAAGGAGGCACCCTTTGCCTTGGCCTTTTCCTTCAGGCGGCGGGCGGTGTCCTCATCCACGTTGCGGACAAGAATGTCGACCATCTGAGGTCTCCGGTTGATATCGTTTTGATATCATAATGACGCGACGGTCGCTGCACAAGGGTCCGGACGGCGAGGGACCTCCTCGTCACGTCCAGGCTTGTTCCGGCCTTTCCCGTCTTTAAACTCGGCAAAATTGTATTTGGGCAATCCAGCAGCGCAGGACGGACCGCCTCACCATGCCCATGGCCGACCGCATTGTCGTCACCCGCAAAACGCAGGAATCGGCCAAGACCGCGCAATCGGGCGGCCTGTCTCTGATGACCGGTGTTGGACCGCAGCACTCCGGCTCATCGAAGCTCTGGTTTGGCAGGGCCATGAATGCGCCCGGCTTCCGCTCGCTGCCGCATCATCATGGCGAGGCCGAGACAGGCGCCTACGTGTTGTCCGGCCGGGCCCGCATTTTTTTCGGCAAGGATTTTCAGGAGTACATCGATCTCTCGGAAGGCGATTTCATGTTCGTGCCACCCTTCCTGCCGCATCTGGAGGTGAACATGAGCACGACCGAGGAGTTGTGGTGGCTCGCCTGCCGCTCGCCGGAGAACATTGTGGTGAACCTGCCGGATGTGACCGACGTTATGCTGAAAGGATATCGGCGCGCCTAAGTCCGCACAGGAGAGCCGCCATGACCGTGTCAGGCACCGACCGCTTCGCGGTGGTCAAACCCGGGCAGACCTATCTCGGCAAGCAGGGCATCACTTATGGCGCCGGCGCGTCCAAGGAGACCGTGGGCGCCGAGAAGATCTGCATGAACGTCATGCCGATTCCGCCCGGCGCCCGCGCCAAGGCGCACTATCACGACGGCATCGAGACCATCGCTTATCTGCTGGAGGGCGAATGCGCCGTCTACTTCGGCGACAATCTCGAGCGGCGCCTGCTGTGCAACGCCGGCGATCACGTCTTCTGTCCCGCCGATGTGCCGCATGCGCCATCGAACGAGAGCGGCAAGCCGTGCACCTGGATCGTGGTGCATTCCTCCGGCAGCGATCAGGACGGCATCGTGCTGTTGCCGGAACTGGACCAGCAATTGGCGGCGAGGCTCGCGGAGAGGGCGTGATAAGGACTGCGCTGAAACCCAAGGACCGCGACCCATGTCCACGCTCTTCGCTTTCCTCCACCACCTCGCCGCCTTCACGCTGGTAGGCGCGCTGGCGGTCGAGTTTGTGCTCATAGGGCAGGAGCTTTCGCTCGC
>DASXOK010000598.1:0-4204 GCA_036494425.1 Pseudolabrys sp. | reverse complement strand
ACCACGCCTCCGTAGATTGGCCGACCTATCCTCATCGCACCCCATCAGGCGGCGGCCTCGCGCCGACCCCGGACAGAAGCAAGTCCCCGGCGAGTGGATGACGCAAAAAAGGGATTGACCAATCGAGGCCCGTTACAGAAGGCCCGTTACAGAAGCCCGGATGAGCGAAGCGAAATCCGGGGCGGCGCTTCGACGTGTGAATCCCGGGTTCGCTTGGCCCACCCGGGCTACGGGCTGAGGAGCCCGTCGAAGCGTCAGCGCAGGCGGGCGTCTCGAAGCATGGGGCCCGCCCCATCCTTCGAGACGCGGCCTTCGGCCGCTCCTCAGGATGAGGGCGAAGAGAGGCTCCCTCAATGCAGCTCGGCGCCCGCGTTCTTGGGCACGCGGAAGAAGTCGATCAGCGCGATCAAGGCGATGGCGGCGATGACAAGAAACGCGATGTGGAAATCCGCCGCGCTCTGCGTTGCGCCCTCGCCCCGCGCGTACGAGGCCAGCCGCGCGATCGCGCCGGCGATCGCAACGCCGCACGCATTAGCCCCCTGCTGCTGCATGCTGAAGATCGTGTTGGCGCCGGCCATCTGCGGCTTCGGCACCTCGGAGAAGGCGAGCGTGCTGATGGTCGTGAACTGCATCGATCGCGCGAGACCGCTGACGAAGAGAAGGGCCACAAGCACCAGATGCGGCGTACTCACCGTCAGCGCCGCACAGCCGACCATCGTGGCCAGCGCAACAAGGGCGCTGCCGATCATCGTCCGGCGGAATCCGACGGTGCGCAACACCCAGGTCGTCGCCGGTTTCATGCCGAGATTGCCGGCGAACACGGCGAGAAGGAGCGTGCCGGAGGTGACCGGGTCGAGACCGAAGCCGACCTGAAACAGCAGCGGCAACAAGAACGGCACTGCGGACAGACAAGAGCGGAAGACGCCGCCGCCGCGGATCGACAGCCGGAACGTCAGCGTCTTGAAGGCGGAGAACGGGATCAGCGGATCGGGCCGCGACAGTCCGCGGCGAATGGCGAGGCCCGTGAAGACAGCCGCGACCACGAGAAGGGCCAGGCTCGGGACGAAGCCGGTGTCGGAGCGGCCGAGCAGCTCGATGCCGTAGAGAAAGCCGAGGCTCGCCGCGCCGATCAGGAAGAAGCTCGCGATATCGAAGCCGCGGCCGGCGGCCGGCTTGGCGTGCGGGACGATCTTCCAGACGAGGAATAGCGTGATCAGGCCGAGCGGCACGTTGATGTAGAAAATCCAATGCCACGAGGCGTAGGTGGTGAGCAGGCCGCCGAGCGGCGGCCCCAGGAGCGGCGCACTCAAGGCTGGCCAGGTCAGATAAGCGATGGCCTTGATCAGGTCCTTCTTGTCGGTCTCGCGCAGCACGATCAGCCGACCCACAGGCACCATGGTCGCGCCGCCGAAACCTTGCAGGATGCGGGCGGCGACGAGCTCCCAGATCGAATGGCTCAGCCCGCAGAGGATCGAGGCGACGACGAAAATGCCGATCGATATGCCGAAAATGCGCTTCGGGCCGAAGCGATCGGCGATCCAGCCGCTCGCTGGGATCATCACCGCGAGGGTGACGAGGTAGCCGGAGACGCTGAGATCGAGTTCGGCCGCCGTCACGTCGAACGAATGAGCGATGTTGGGAAGCGCCGTGACGAGAATGGTCCCGTCGAGTTGCTCCATGAACATGGTGCCTGCGACGAGCAACGGCAGCGCTCGCGGCGAGCGGATCGAGATCATTGATTGCTGAATCCTGTCCGCACACGCGAACACCTTGACGATGCGCGACCGTCTACACGCTGACGGGCCTGCCAACTAGGCCCGCGCCTGAATGGCTCCATGTCCGGACATGCAGAGCTATGGATGCCGCTCAAATGGTGAGCAGCCGCCGCGCCGCGATGATGTTTACTTACGCAGGCTGTCTACGCCCGCGTGTCGAGCACCCGCACCTTGCTGGCGATGGGGCCGGTGTCCCCCATTGTTTCCACGTAGCTGACACCGTCGCCGCGGTGCAGGCCGTCGAAGTCGCCGCTCAGCAGGCTGTTGCGATGGAAGTAGAGGAGGCCGCCCTCCTTCGTCATCAGGAACCCGTGATCATCGCCGGGCGTCAGCTCCGCGATCTGGCCGCGGAATTCGTTCGCCGCCTCGTGCGAGAGTTCGGCGATGCCGTGGTCGCAGCGCTTGTCCTTGAACTTGGATAGACGGCGCTCGGCGATGCGGAAGGCCTCGTTGATGGCATTGTGAAGGTCGGGCGCCTGGAACCGGCGCTGGAGATGCGCGGGCTCGTGCGAGACCACGATATCGTCGTGCCCTGGCACCACGATCTCAATGCGCACGACCGGCGGGATGGTCTCGTTGGCGTTCCGATTGCTCTGATCGACGCAGACGCGGCAGGCGGTGATGCGCTCGTAGATGCGCTCCAACCTGTCCACGTGATCGCGGATCGCCGCTTCCGCGGCCGGCGACGAGTCGAGGTTATGGAAGGAGATTTCGACCGGTATTTGCATCGCAATATCCCAACACCGTTAGCCCGTGAGATAATGCTGAAGCGAGCGGATTGGTTCGGCATCTGCGTTGCCACGGTCGCGTCGTCTGCTGGCATGGCTTGGTCCGCGTCATGGGACATTTCGACGGAACAACAGGTATTGCCGTGTTCATGGCTAAACGGGCGGAGGGGTAACCCTTTTGCCACCTGCGGACGCTGGACGTTGCCGGAGAATGTACGCTGACGTGAGGCATAGGCTGTCAACGGCGTGGGTCCGGCGTTGTTACCGAGCGCAGGCGTGCTTCGCCCTTAGGTCACATCCCGGCCTGGAGGTCGCGACATGGGCGCCCTGGCGATCGGCGGAATCGTGTTCGTGTGCGTTCTTGGCGGTGCATTGTTCGGCATGTATCTCGAAGCCGTTCTGCCGAAGCAGCATCTCAGCGATAAATCGAAAGAAGTCATCAGGGTGGCGATGGGCATGCTCGCCACCCTCTCCGCACTCGTCGTCGGTCTGCTGATCGCGTCCGCCAACACGTCCTTCGATACCAAGAGCAATGAAATGCGGCGCGTCGCCGCCAACGCGATTGTGCTCGATCGCATGCTGGCCGACTACGGACCGGAGGCGCGGGAAGCCCGGGATCTGCTGCGCCAGGCCATCATGGCGAAGGTCCGCGCGATCTGACCTGAGGGCGATGCGAAGGAGCTAAGGCCGGAGACGATCAACCAAGGACGCGGCGGCGAAGTCATTCTGCGCAAGCTTTTGGAGCTGAGCCCGCAGAATGATTCGCAGCGCTGGATCAAATCGCAGGCACTGACACTCGGCGGCGAGATCGCGCTGATGCGGTCGCTGGTCGCCGAGCAGACCGGCAGCAGCATCCAATGGCCGTTCCTGACCATTCTGGTCTTCTGGCTCACCGTCATCTTTGTGAGCTTCGGGCTCTTTGCGCCGCGCAATGCCAGCGTGCTGGCCGTGCTGTTCGTCTGCGCGCTATCGGTGGCCGCTTCTATCTATCTGATCGTCGAGATGGATCAGCCCTATGCCGGGCTTATCAAGCTTTCCAGTGTCCCGCTCGCCTCGGTGCTGGATCAGCTTGGCCAATGATTGCGCATGGTGTTACCGCAGCTTGCCTTCCATGACGGCGCGGCAGGCGGGGCTGAGGCGCTCGATGTTCTTCTGAAGGCAGTATGTGATCGCGTCGTGCTTCGGAATCCATTCCGAGCAGAGCTTGAATACATCCGGCCGGCAGGCGCGGCGCTGGGCCGGCGTGCCGTCCTCCGCCGCGCGCAGCGATCCAGTGGTCACAAGCAGTGCGAGGGCAATCAGGGCAATACGGAGTGTCATCAGCGTAAGATTATCGGTGGTCAATATGATTCAGACGAATCGCTCAATCGGATGAATAATGCGGACCGAGCGCGTTGGTTGCAAGCCGGCATTGCACAATCGCGACTCCCGACAGCCCGACCCGGGCCTCACCGCTTGATGAGCTCGATCCGCTCTTCGTCGGAGATGGTTTTGATGTCGCACAAACATTCCTCGGCCAATTTCTTCAGGCTCTCGCGTGCGCCCTTATCCGTGTGGCCGGGCGGGAACACATTCGCGAACAGGTCATAGGGAAGGTCGAAAATGTGCCCGCTGGGCATGTCCAGAAGGTAGCTCTTCAGCACGTCCCGCGGCAGCATGTTGTTCTCCGGCGGCCCACGCTTTGCGTGGCGGATTCGGACC
>DASXOK010000597.1:0-8925 GCA_036494425.1 Pseudolabrys sp. | reverse complement strand
CGCACCTTCTCGAGCGGCATGCCGAGCTTCTCGGCCAGCTCCTCCGGCGTCGGCTCGCGGCCGATCTCGTTGAGCATCTGGCGCGAGGTGCGCACGATCTTGTTGATCGTCTCGATCATGTGCACCGGGATGCGGATGGTGCGCGCCTGATCGGCGATGCTGCGGGTGATCGCCTGGCGGATCCACCAGGTCGCGTAGGTCGAGAACTTGTAGCCGCGGCGGTACTCGAACTTGTCGACCGCCTTCATCAGGCCGATGTTGCCTTCCTGGATCAGGTCGAGGAACTGGAGGCCGCGGTTGGTGTATTTCTTGGCGATGGAGATGACGAGGCGCAGGTTCGCCTCCACCATTTCCTTCTTCGCCTGGCGCGCCTCGCGCTCGCCCTTCTGCACCATCTGCACGATCTTGCGGAATTCCGCGATCTCGACGCCGGTCTGGGCGGCGAGGTCGTGCACCATGGTGCGGATGTCCTTGATCCGGTCCTTCTCCTTGGCGACGAAGTTCTTCCAACCCTTGGCGCTGAGTTTCGAGACGCGGTTGAGCCAGCGCGGATCGAGCTCCGAGCCCATGTAGTTGCGCAGGAAGTCCTCGCGCGCGACGCCGTAGCTCTCGGCGAGGCGCATGAAGCGGCCCTCGTTGGAGACGAGGCGCTTGTTGATGTCGTAGAGCTGCTCGACCAGTGAATCGATGCGCGCCTGGTTCAGGCGCAGCGACTTCACCTCGCCGATGATCTCGTCCTTGAGCTTCTTGTACTTGCGCTCCTGCGAGGGCGAGAGGTTGTCGCTCTTGAGGCGCAGCTCGATGTCTTGCTCCTGCAGCCGGCGCAGGCGCTTGAACGAGTCAGCGATGTTGTCGAAGGTCTCGACAACCTTGGGCTTGAGCTCGGCCTCGATAGCGGCGAGCGACAGGGAGTTCTCCATGTCGTCTTCGTCGTAATCGCCCTCGGCCGCGGATTCGCCCGGGTCCTTCTCCTCGCCGTCGGGTGCGCCGGTGGGCGCCTTGAACGGCGTCGCGCCGGTGGGCGCGGCCGGCGGCGCCGGCGTCTGCACGACCTGGAGATGCGGCGCGCCGGGCACAGGGGTGCCGACAGGCGCGCCCGGAATCGGCTTGCCGTCCGGGCCGATCTGCGGCGTCTGCATCTGCTTGGCGTCGGGACCGGCGTAAGTGGCTTCGAGATCGATGATGTCGCGAAGGAAGACTTTTCCCTCGTTGAGCTCGTCGCGCCAGATGATGATGGCCTGGAAGGTCAGCGGGCTCTCGCAGAGGCCCGCGATCATTGCCTCGCGGCCGGCCTCGATGCGCTTGGCGATGGCGATTTCGCCCTCGCGCGACAGAAGCTCGACCGAGCCCATCTCGCGCAGATACATGCGCACGGGATCGTCGGTGCGCTCGGACGGCTCTTTCTTCTCGGTGGTCGCGAGCGACTTGCCCTTCGCCTCGACCATCTCGGTGCCGGTGTCGTCGTCATCGTCGTCGGCAGCCTCGTCGGCGACCTTCTCCTCGCCGTCCTCGGTGTCGGCGTCCTCGTTCTCGACGACATTGATGCCCATCTCGCTGAGCATCGCCATGATGTCTTCGATCTGCTCGGGCGATGTCGACTCGGACGGCAGCACGGCATTGAGCGCGTCGAAGGTGACGTAGCCGCGCTTCTTCGCGGCCTTGATCATCTTCTTGACGGCGGCATCCGAGAGGTCGAGCAACGGAAGCGGCTGATCCGGCGCGCCTTCGGCATCCTTCTCCGGAGTTTCTTCTTTTGCCTGCGTCGCCTTCACCTTGCTCGCCATGTCTTGTCTCTCCTGGACCTTCCTGGCCTCGTACGCGTCCACCGGCCCTTGCCCCCGAAGGGCCGCGGACGGCCAAAAAGAGCCGCGCCCTATCAATTGGGCGCCGCCCCGAACGAATCAGGTCGCTAGTTTCCTCGGAAGCCGTTTAAGCTCCGATTAACCCTGCAAAAAACGGCGGAAATCGACCTTCATTCCACGCCGGTCCGGCATTCCCGAACCGCCCCCATTTGCTACGCGCAGGCGGCGACATGCTCATAAGCTACGAACGCCGCGGCCGGAAGAGGCTCCGAAGCCTTCGATAAGCGCTTCAGTACCGTCCATTTGGGCCAGGCGGTCCTTGACGTCCCGGAGCCGCAAATAATTGGCTTCGCTTGCGTCTTGGCCCAGCGCCTGCTCGGCGCCCTTGAGCTCCTTAGTTAGTGAATGCCACTGCCGATGCAAGGCGACAAGCTGTTGCCATGTCACCAAAACATCGTCCGGCGCGGCCTCCGGCCGGGCCCCCCAGACCGAGGCCGACGTGATCGAGGCGGCGATGCGGTCCATCACCTCGATCAGGCTGCGGCGGGCCAGTTCCTCGCGTAATTGGGCCGAATCCAGCGCCGCGCCATGGGCGGCGATGTCGATCAGGGCAGCTTTGAGGCGCTCGGCATCGACATGGCGAAATTCCAGGTGGCTGAGTTCCTCCAGGTGGTCGTGCAGCAGCCACGGGTGGCTGAGCGCGGCCTGTAAAATGAGCGCCTCGCGGGTGGGCACGGCGATGCGGTGGCCGCGATGCACCGAGCTCGACGCGAGCTGCTGGCTGGCGACGACGTAAGGCGCCGGGCGGCCGCCGGGGCCGGGGCGGCCGAAACCGCCCGATTGGTTCGGCCACTGACCGCCGCGGCGATTGCCCTGCCCGCCAAAGCGGCCTTGGCCTTGTCCGGTCCCTTGCCCCTGCCAGCGCCAGGGCTGGCCCTGGCCGCGGAAATTGCCGCGTTGCGGCTGCGCGGGCCCGAAAAACTGCTCCAGCCGGTCGGCGAAATCCTGCCGGTAGTATTTGCGGACCGACTCGTCGGCGATGCCGGTCGTGACCTCGTTGATGCGCGCCTCCAGTGCCGCGCGCCGCTCCGGCGTATCGAAGGCGTGCCCCTCCGTCTCGCGCGCCCAGAGCATGGCAGCGAGCGGCTGCGCCGCATTGATCACGTCCGCCACCGCCTCGCGGCCGGCCGAGCGCATCAGGTCGTCGGGATCCTGCCCCTCGGGCAGCAGCGCAAATTTCAGGCTCTTGCCCGGCTTGAGCCGCGGCAGCGCCAGGTCGACGGCGCGGTAGGCGGCGCGCACGCCGGCCTTGTCGCCGTCGAAGCAGAGCACCGGCTCGTCCGCCATCTTCCAAAGAAGGCCGAGCTGCTCTTCCGTGAGCGCCGTGCCGAGCGGCGCGACCGCGGCCGGAAATCCGGCGGAGACCATGGCGATGACGTCGACATAGCCTTCGACGACGACCACGACGGCGCCTTCGTGCGCCGCCTGGCGCGCGGTGGCGCCGTTGTAGAGATTCGAGCCTTTGTGGAAGAGCGGCGTCTCCGGCGAATTGAGATACTTCGCCGGGACGTCCTTCTCCAGCGCGCGGCCGCCGAAGGCGATGGTGCGGCCGCGCAGATCGGTGATGGGGAACATCACGCGGTCGCGGAAGCGGTCATACGGCACCGGAATGTCGTCGCCGGCGATCAAGAGGCCGGTCTCGACCATGTCCGCGACCGAGATGCCGAGGCCGCCCAGATGCTCCTTTAGCGCGAAGCGCTCGCCCGGCGCATAACCGAGGCGGAACTTGATCTGCGTCGCCGGATCGAGCCCGCGGTCGGCGAGATAGCCGCGCGCCTTGGCGCCGGCGCGGGCGGCGAGCGTCGCCTCGAAGAACTTGGCGGCGAGCTCCATCACCTCGTGCAGAGTCTTGCGCTGGGCATCGCGCGCCTCGTCCTCTCGCGAGACCTTCGGCAGCGCCAGGCCGGCGAGCTGTGCCAGGCGCTCGACGGCTTCCGGGAAGCTCAAGCCGTCCGTCTGCATGACGAAGTCGAAAATGCTGCCGTTCTTGCCGGAGGAGAAGTCGAACCAGGCCTGCTTCTGGTCATTCACGAAGAAGGACGGCGTCTTCTCTTTGTTGAACGGCGACAGGCCCTTGAACTCGCGCCCCGAGCGCAAAAGCTTCACGCGCTTGCCCACGACTTCCGAGACCGGAAGCCGGGCTTTCAGCTCATCGAGGAACTGGGGCGTGAAGCGCATGGGCTTCCTGGTTCAGCGCGCAACGGGGCGCGGTCGTTAGCGGATTTTCGCCAGTTTTGCGAATCGGCAACGGCATCATAGGCCGGCAAAACGAGTCTTTCCGGGGCCCGTGCAGGAACCTGCGTTGCGCTTGGCGATTCGCGGCGTTTTCCTAGTTATTCACAGGGACTCACCATCGAACGGCGGGTTGACGCTGAGCCATACACTTGTATATACAACAGCACTTGGCTGCCAATCCCCCCTCATCTTCCGGCAGTCACGATGGACACGCTATAGTTGTCCAGAGGTTGTGGGGGACGTTTCGCGATGGCGGAGGACTTGCAGCGGTTGTTCGCGGACGTCCGCGAATTCGGATGGAATCCGAAAAAGCGTGAAAGCAATCTTCGGGAACGCGACGTCGACTTCGAGGACGTCAAAGTAATTCTGGACGGCTACATCTACATTCTACGATCGGACCGCTATGGCGAAATCAGGTACCAAATCTTCGGATATCTCCAAGCCCGAGAGGTCGCGATCATTTGCACACTCCGCGGACCGTGCTGCTGGATTATCTCGGCACGGCGCGCGAGCAAAGCCGAGCGACGAAGATATTACAATCGTATCTCGGTACTCACCAAAGACAGGGAAGACTGATTGGGCTGCACTCGACGCACTCACCGATGAGCAGATCGAAGCATCGATCCGCAACGATCCCGACTGGAGCGACGACTGGAATTGGACCGACGTCGCCGTCATCGTCCCGCCGAAGAAAAAGGCGATCTCCATTCGCGTCGACGAGGATGTGCTCGATTACTTCAAGGGCGCGGGCGCCGGCTACCAGCGGCGCATGAACGCGGTGCTGCGCTCCTACATGGAGCAGAAGAAGACCAAGTCGAAACGGCGGGCGTAATTACCTCTTCGTCGGGCGGGTCTCCGCCTGTGTTGCATCGAACGTCGCGCAAGCCTTTGTCCGCCACCGATGCGACCTTTCGCGCATTCGCGAATTATCGTGAGTTGTCAGGACAGGAGCAGATCATGTCAAAATTCGCGCTGTACGTTCCGCTGGAAGCCAAGCCCGGCAAGGAGAAAGAGGTCGCGGATTTTCTGCGGTCGGCCGTACCGCTGGTCGATGCGGAGCCCGGCACCGTCTCATGGTTCGCCATCCAGGAAGGGCCGTCCTCGTTCGCGATCTTCGATACATTCGACGATGAGGCCGGACGCGATGCGCACCTCAACGGAAAGGTGGCCGCGGCGCTCATGGAAAAAGTCAAAGCCGGAGACCTGTTCGCCAAGGAGCCGGCGATCCACAAGCTCGGTATTCTCGCGGACAAGCTGCCCAAATAGCAGGTTCGTTGCCGAAAGCCTGCGCCAGTCGCTCGCACGCGTGGCGCGTGCGGGCCTAAGCCGTCAGAGGTATTGCCTCGGCTCGGAATCGAAACCAGTGGTGAGGGGCTTTTCTCGCCTTCGTTGCGAATTTAGAGTGATGGTCCACCGCACGTGCGCCACGGGGGGGCGCGACTCGCGCATGCTGTCTCTCACCACCATGCCCTTGTGGCTGTCGGCCTTTCTGCTGGTCATCGTACCAATGGCGATCGCCATGCTGGGGCCGGTCGTCGTCCGCCGCTTCGTCCGGCTCGACCGCCTGCGCACCAACAACGAGGTCGCGGGCTTCAAGTTCGCCACCGTCGGCGTCATTTACGCGGTGTTGCTGGCCTTCGCCGTCCTCGTCGTGTGGGAGAAATTCAACGAGGCGGAAAGCAATGTAGCCCGCGAGGCGGGTGGCGCCGCCACGATCTTCCGCCTCGCCGCCGCCCTGGAGCCGTCGCGTGGCGCGCCGTTGAAGGAGGCGATGACCGCGTATCTCGAGGCGGTCATCGCCAAGGACTGGCCGGCGATGGAGCATGGACGCGTCGACTCGGATGTGACGCGCACACTCAGCGACCTCTATACGACGTTGCTGACATCGCGGCCGGGCGAACAAATCGACCCGATCCTGCTGGCCGAGATCTTGCGCCAACTCGACGAGATCAGCATCGGACGCCGCAGCCGCCTGATCGCCTCCCAAGGGACCGTGCCGCCGATTCTCTGGTACGTCCTGTTCGGCGGCGCCGTAATCACCGTCGCCTTCACCTTCTTTTTCGGAGCCGAGAACTTGCGCGCACAGAGAATGATGACGGGGGCTTTGTCGATTCTGATCTTCTCCGGGCTGTTGACCGTCGTCGTCATCGACCGTCCCTTCGCCGGCGGCGTGAAGGTGCACCCAGAGGCGCTTGCCTACGTGCTGCGCGACATTGCCGGCGTGACGCGGGAATAGGCTCAGGGGCCGTGAATATTCTTGACCATTCCGGGTTCGCGGACTTCGCCCGCGCCCGGGAATGACGGAGTGATCACTGCGGCTCCATGCCCGATTGCTTCACCACCTCGCGCGCACCTTCGCGGTCGGCCTTGATCTCGGCGGCGAATTCCTCCGGCGTGTTGATGGCCGGCACCTGGCCGCGGCTGATCACATACTTCTCGACGAAAGCCTTGTCGGCGAAGACGCGCCGCACTTCGGCGGCGATCTTGTCGATCACAGGACGCGGCGTGCCTTTCGGCGCGAACAGGCCGTACCAGGTCTCCGATGGCGCGCCCTTGTAGCCGAGATCAGCGAAGGTCGGCGCATTGGGCAATAGCGGCGTGCGGATATTGTTGGTGAGCGCGAGCACGGTCATCTTGCCGGCGTTGATTTGCGAGGTGACGTTGCCGAGACCGATCAAGCCGATCGGCGTGGTGCCGGAGAGGATGGCGGTGGTGGCTTCGCCGCCGCCGCGGAACGGCACGCGCACCCAGTCGGCGCCTTTGTCCGTCTTGAGGCTGTCCATGTAGACGGCGAGCGGCAGCGAGGCGGTGAGATAATTCAGCGTGCCCCGCTTCTGCTTCGACAGCGCGATGAGCTCGTCGACCGACTTCACGTTCAGATCCGAGTTCACCACCAGCACCTGGATCAGGTGGAACAGATTGATAATCGGGGTGAGCCCATTCTCGGGATCGAACGGCAGGCTCTTGAACAGGAACTGGTTATAGATGAGCGGATCGGCATTGATGATGCAGATCGTGTAGCCGTCGGAGGGGGCTTCGGCGCAGGCGCGCGCGCCGATATTGCCGGTGCCGCCGGGCCTGTTCTCGATGATGATCGGCTGGCCGAGGCTCTTGTGCAGCTCCTCGCCGAGCACGCGCATGAAGATGTCGCTGATGCCGCCGGCGCTCGAGGTGGTGAGCACGCGGATGGCGCGGCTGGGATAGTCGTCGGCCGATGCAGTGCTGGCGAAGAGCGCCACGGCCATCGCCGCGGCGCATGAAAGGATGGTCTTCCTCACGCGGTCTCTCCCGATACGCGGCCTGCTCTTGAAGGCTGGCCGTCACGGGCGGAAATCTAGCGAAGAAGTTTCGCGCCGTCTCGCTCTCAATCAATCATTTTGCGTCGTGGAAGATCACGCCGACCGTATGGCGGCGGCCGGACCGCAGGCGGCTGACGCCGTGGCGCAGATTGACCCGATAAACGCCGCGCGTTCCGTCCACCGGGCGGTGGTGGACGGCGAAGATGACTGCATCGCCCTGACGCAGCGGAACCACGTCCGCGCGCGACTGCATGCGCGGCCGCTGCTCGGTGATGACGAATTCGCCGCCGGTGAAATCACGGCCCGGCTCGGACAATAGGATCGTGACCTGCAGCGGGAAGGCCAGTTCGCCGTAGAGATCCTGATGCAGGCAATTGTAGTCGCCCGGATCGTATTGCAGCAGCAGCGGCGTCGGCCGCTGCTGTCCCGCCTTGTGGCACAGCGAAACCAAGTCTTTGTGCTTGGCCGGGTAACGCGCGTCGATCCCCATGCGCTCGTTCCAGCGGTTGGCGATGGGCACCAGCCGCGCGTAGAGCGCCGTGCGCAGCTCTGCTATCGTCTCCGGCAGCGGATAAGAGAAATATTTGTACTCGCCTTTGCCGAAGCCGTGCCGGCCCATGATCACGCGGCTGCGGAAGCGGCTGTCGTCCGGGTAAAGCGCAGCGAGGCCGCGACATTCCTCGGAAGAGAGGACGCCGTCGATGACCGCGGAGCCGGCCGCGGACAGATCGTCGGCGATGCGGCTCCAGTCGTGCTGTTCGATTTTATCAGCCGGGTTCATCACTGGCATATGGCGCGGGTGCCGCACAGCGGCCACCCGTTTTCTGGCGACGGCCGCCCTACCCGTTGAGCCGCGCCTTCACCAGGCCGCTCGCCTTACCGAAGTCCATCTGCCCGGCATATTTGCCGCGTAGCACGGCGATGACCTTGCCCATGTCCTTCATCGCCGATGCGCCGGTCTCAGCAACGGCGGCCTCGATCGCCGCCTTCATCTCGTCCTCGGACATCTGCTTCGGCAGGTAGGCGGTGATGATCGCGATCTCCTCCTGCTCCTGCTTCACCAGGTCGTCGCGGCCGCCCTTCTGGTAAAGCTCGACCGACTCCTGGCGCTGCTTGATCATCTTCTGCAACACGCCGAGTACTTCGGCGTCGCCAAGGGCCGGCTTGCCGGTGCCGCGAGCCTCAATATCCGCATTTTTGAGGGTGGAATTGACCATGCGCAGCGTGGATACCGCGCGCTCGTTCTTGGCCTTCATCGCCTCTTTCAAGGCGCTATTGATGTCGTCGCGCAGCACGGGGTCACCTCGTTAAGATGCGTAGCGGGGACCGAACAGAATGATCGCCGCGCCCACCAGGCAGATCGCGGCGCCGATCGTGTCCCACCGATCGGGCCTTACACCTTCGACTGCCCAAAGCCAACCGAGCGAGGCACAGATATAGACGCCGCCATAGGCCGCGTAGGCGCGCCCGGCGGCCGAAGAATCGACCCGCGTCAGCAGCCAGGCGAAGGCCAGGAGCGAAGCCGTTCC
>DASXOK010000596.1:0-3013 GCA_036494425.1 Pseudolabrys sp. | reverse complement strand
AATAGGGCGCTCAGCCTTGACGTAAAGTAACCGGCGGCCGAGAGCCGCCGTGGCGCGTCCGTCGCGGTTAACTTTTGGTTACCGGCCGCGCTAGGAATGTCATGCGTTGCTGGTTGTGGCCGATGTTCTTCTTCGCGCGCTCGGGCGTGTAGCCGGCCTTGCGCAGCCGCTCCAGCATCGCCTTCTCGTCATAGTGCGAGAGGCCGACGGCGCTTTTGATCTTCAAGTAATCCGAAACGAAGATGCGGATCAGCCCGCCTATCGCCGCCCAGAAGAAGCCGTTGGCGGCGCCGAAGCGCAAGAGCGCCAGCGCGGCAAACGGCGCGGCCAGCCGCGGCTGGATGATGTCGCCGAGCACGAACACGCCGGTCGGCTTGAGCAGGCGGTGAAATGTCGCCAAGAGCTTGTCGAGTTCGGCGCCGCTCAAATATTGCGCCACCGAGTGCAGCACGATCATGTCAAATGAGCCCGCCGGAAGCGCCGCCGCCTGATCCGGCGTCATCACTCTGATCTTCGGGTTATCGGCGTTGCGCGCGGCGAGCGCGGCGCGCACGTTCGGCGCGGCCTCGACCATCGTGAGATGCCCGCTCGCGTCGGCGAGCAGGCTGGCCGAGGTCGCCTCGCCGCAACCGTAGTCCATCACGTTCGCATCGGGCGAGGGGACAAGCTTGGCGATGTCGGTCGCGATGGTGCGGTAATGCACGTCGCGATGACGCGCATTCACGTAGATCACCGAATGCTTGAAGTCGTAGAAGCTGATCCAGTCCATCGCCGGGTCCAGAAATCGGATTGGCCGCTGTGCTTGTTAGGCTGCCGAGCGTGACGTCGCGCCAGCCTTCCGGCTCTTTTTGACGACTCGATTGACAACGATCTTTGCGGAGTTGCGCTCGATCTGTGCCAGATCGTAGTTCAATTGCAAGCGCATCCAAAATTCCGGACTGCCGTTGAACACTTTGGAAAGCCGGACGGCCATTTCCGGCGAAATCCCGCTCTTCTTGTTGACGAGGTTGTTCAGCGCCTGCCGCGAGACGTTGAGGGCCTTGGCCGCGTCGGTGATCGAAAGGCCGAGCGGTTCAAGGCAGTCGACGCGAACAAGTTCGCCCGGATGCGGAGGATTTTTCATCGGCATGGAGGCGCCTCTTCAATGATAGCCGAGGAAATCGACATCGAAGGCGTCGCCTTCCTCGAAACAGAACACAATCCGTCAGTTGCGGCTGACTGTGACGTTCCAGAAACCCTTCAAGTCGCCACTGAGGCGGTGCAAGCCGAAGCCCGGAACGTTCATGTCCTCAATGGTCACGGCGGCATCTAGGCGACCAAGCATGAGGCCGATCTTGTCAACCAGATCGGGCCGCAGCTTGCTGCGGTCGTCATCTTCGTACAACCGCCGGAGGCCACGATGCCGAATGGTTCGGATCATGAGCCTCGTATGTAAAGTGACAAGTGGCGCTTGTCAACGTGCTGGCCCGGCAATCGCCCCGCTTACGCGATCTTCCGTTTCGCCTGCCGCATCATGTCGACGAAGCGTGTGAACAGGTAATGACTGTCGCGCGGGCCGGGCGAAGCTTCGGGGTGATATTGCACCGAGAACACCGGCTTGTCCTTGAGCGCGATGCCGCAGTTGGAGCCGTCGAACAGCGAGAAATGTGTCTGCTCGACGTTCTTCGGCAGCGTCTCCTTGTCGAGCGCGAAGCCGTGGTTCATCGAGGTGATCTCGACCTTCCCGGTCGTCACGTCCTTCACCGGATGATTGGCGCCGTGATGGCCCTGATGCATCTTCTGCGTCTTGCCGCCGACCGCGATGCCGAGCATCTGGTGGCCGAGGCAGATCCCGAAGGTGGGCGTGCCGGTGTCGATCAGTTTCTTGATCACCGGCACGGCATAGGTGCCGGTCGCCGCCGGATCGCCGGGGCCGTTCGAGAGGAACACGCCGTCCGGCTTGAGCGCCATGATGTCCTCGGCCGAGGTCTTGGCCGGCACCACGGTCACCTTGCAGCCCGTTCCCGCCAGCAGCCGCAGGATGTTGCGCTTGATGCCGTAGTCGATGGCGACGACGTGGAAGTCCGGCTTGTCCTGCCGACCGTAGCCCTTGCCCCATTCCCACGGCGTCTGGTCCCAGGAGAACCGCTGGCCGCTCGTCACCTGCGGCACGAGGTCCATGCCGACCAGGCCCGGCCATTCGCGCGCTTCTTTTTTCAGCGCCTCGACGTCGAACTTGCCGGCGGGATCGTGCGCAATCACGGCATTGGGCATGCCCTTCTCGCGGATCAGCGCGGTCAGCGCGCGGGTGTCGATGCCGGCGAGCCCGATGATGCCGCGCGCCTTCAGCCAGTCGTTGAGGCCGCGGGTGGCGCGGTAGTTCGAGGGCGCGGTGATGTCGGTGTGCAGGATCACGCCGCAGGCGCCCGGGTGGGCAGCCATGTTCACGCTCTCGATGTCTTCCTCGTTGGTGCCGACATTGCCGATGTGCGGGAAGGTGAAGGTGATGATCTGGCCGGCGTAAGAGGGGTCGGTGAGGATTTCCTCATAACCCGTCATGGCGGTGTTGAAGCACACTTCGCCGACGGCGTGCCCGGCCGCGCCGAGGCCCGAGCCCTCCAGCACGGTTCCATCGGCCAGCACTAAAAGGGACGTGGCTTTGGGCTCCGCCCAACTCCCGGCTGGATTCGCTTGCGTCTGGGTCATGGCCTCTTAGTTGCGTATTATGGCAGGCGAGGCAAGGGGCCGTCCCGCGTGACCCCCAAGAGAAGATGAAGGACGCCCCATGGCTTCGGTTGCGGCATATGTTGTTGCCGCGCTTGCGGAAATTGCCGGTTGCTTCGCCTTCTGGGCCTGGCTGCGGCTGGACAGATCGGCCCTCTGGCTGCTGCCGGGAACGGCTTCGCTCCTGGCCTTCGCCTGGCTGCTGACGCGGGTCGATTCTTCGGCCGCCGGGCGCGCCTACGCGGCCTATGGCGGCGTCTATATCTGTGCCTCGCTCGGTTGGCTTTGGGCAGTCGAAGGTGTAAGGCCC
>DASXOK010000595.1:0-1908 GCA_036494425.1 Pseudolabrys sp. | reverse complement strand
ATCCGCGACATCACGCCGGTCGCCGGCTTCGTGCGCGTGCCGAACGTGATGGAGGTCAATCCGGAGGTGCCGGCGAAGACGGTGGCCGAGTTCATCGCCTACGTGAAGGCCAACCCGGGCAAG
Organism: Pseudolabrys sp.; assembly: GCA_036494425.1. Taxonomy (GTDB): domain Bacteria; phylum Pseudomonadota; class Alphaproteobacteria; order Rhizobiales; family Xanthobacteraceae; genus Pseudolabrys. Next base: position 1,785 of record DASXOK010000595.1, on the reverse strand, counting down.
ATCAATATCGCGTCCTCCGGTAATGGCACATCGATCCACCTCTCCGGCGAACTGTTCAAGATGATGACCGGCCTGCAGATAACGCACGTGCCTTACAAGGGATCGGCGCCGATGCTTACCGATCTCCTCGGCGGCCAAGTGCAGGTGACGTTCGACAATCTGCCGGCTTCGATCAGCCATATCAGGGCCGGCAAACTGCGCGCGCTCGCCGTCACCACCGCGGTGCGTTCCCAGGAGCTTCCGGATGTGCCGACGGTCGCCGAGACCGTGCCCGGCTACGAGGCCAGCGCCTTCTTCGGCATCGGCGCGCCGAAGGGAACACCGAAGGAGATCGTCGACCTCATCAACAAACATGTGAACGAGGCGCTCAAGGATCCCGCCATGCTCAAGAAACTCGGCGATCTCGGCGGCATCCCGATCCCCGGCACACCCGAAGACTTCGGCAAGGTGGTTGCCGACGAGACGGCGAAGTGGGAAAAAGTCGTCCACGCCGCCAACTTGTCGATCGAGTGACGTACAAGCCCTTCGGACGCCTTCCCCATGAAACGCAATAAACGTCCGGAGGACCTGCGCAGCCATCGCTGGCTCGGCGTCAACGACCTGCGCTCCTTCGGTCATCGCTCGCGCCTGCGCCAGGGCGGCTTCGATGCCGCCGATTGGACGGGCAAGCCGGTCATCGGCATCATCAACACCTGGAGCGACATCAACTTCTGTCATACGCACTTGCGCGCGCGCGCCGAGGATGTGAAGCGCGGCGTCCTACAGGCGGGCGGTTTCCCGGTCGAATTGCCGGCGATGTCGCTGTCGGAGCCGTTCGTGAAGCCGTCGACGATGCTCTATCGCAACCTGCTGGCGATGGAGACCGAGGAACTCTTACGCAGCCATCCGATCGACGGCGCGGTCCTGCTCGGCGGCTGCGACAAGACCACGCCCGGTTTGCTTATGGGCGCCATCAGCATGGGGGTGCCGGCGATCTACGTGCCGGCCGGCCCGCAACTCAACGGCAACTGGCGCGGCCAGAAGATGGGCTCAGGCTCCGACGCCTGGAAATACTGGGACGAGAAGCGCGCCGGCCGCATCAGTGAAGCCGATTGGGCGGAGCTCGAAGGCGGCATCGCGCGTTCCTTCGGCACCTGCATGGTGATGGGCACCGCCGCGACCATGATGGCGATCACGGAAGCGCTCGGTCTGGCGCTGCCCGGCTCGTCGTCGATCCCCGCCGCCGATGCCGCGCATCCGCGCATGTGCGCCGCCGCTGGCCGCCGCATCGTCGACATGGTGTGGGAAGACTTGACGCCGGAGAAGATCCTCACGCCCGCCGCTTTCGACAACGCCATCCGCGTGCACATGGCGATGGGCGGCTCGACCAACGCGATCATCCACGTGGTGGCGATGGCGCGCCGCGCCGGGTTGCCGCTCGACATGAAGCGCTTCGACGAGATCTCGCGCGAGGTTCCGGTGCTCGCCAATGTGCGGCCCTCCGGCGCGTTCCTCATGGAGGATTTCTATTACGCCGGCGGACTGCGCGCGCTGATGGCCGAGCTGAAAGACGCGCTCGATTTGTCCTGCCCCACCGTCACCGGCAAGACGATCGGCGACAACATCGCCGGCGCGCAGGTTTACAAGCGCGAGGTGATCCACCCGTTCAGCGATCCGGTCTCGAGCGAAGGCGCCACTGCTGTGCTCACCGGCAATCTTGCGCCGCGCGGCTGCGTCATGAAGCCGTCGGCCGCCGAGAAGCGCTTGTTGAAACATCGCGGCAAGGTCATCGCCTTCGAGGATTAC
>DASXOK010000594.1:0-1947 GCA_036494425.1 Pseudolabrys sp. | reverse complement strand
TCGAGAAGGGTTTCGGATGCCGGCCCCGGCGCGAGCGATCGACGCGGTATAAGGCCGGCGTCCGAAAGCCTCCGAAGAACGAACCCGCGGGAAAGCAGTGAGAGCTTGGCCGTCTATGGGGATTTGGCGTGGCAGCGGCTTTGGCGAGGGATGGTTTTCCTAAGATCGCCGAGAGGTGAAAGCCGCTGATGATTGCGGACTGGCCGCTGGTGCCGTACTCGACGGCCTGATCGAGGACTGGCCGGTGATGCCCTGCGGGCGCTTGCAGGCGCTGGGATGGGATGGGTGCGGCGCCGTGAACGGGATGTTCCGGCGAATGAATGCTGCCACGAGCGGGCAAGAATAGTCATCGCATCAAATCCTGATCCCGGCGCCGGAGGACGGGGGACCGCGCGGTGCGCCGCCGCGCGCAAAAACCTCGACGATGATCATGCGGCCACCGCAGCAGGGGCACGGCGGGCGATGATCGGTCGCGATGTGCGGATCGACTGTGTCGTGCGCTGCCGGCGGATCGACTTCCGGTATTGAGGCGGCCATCAGCTCCTTGGCTCGCGCAATATTGGCCTTGCAGCCGGCGCTGGCCAGTAGCCCGTAGTGGCGGATGCGATGGAACCCCTTTGGTAGAACGTGCAGCAAGAAGCGCCTGATGAACTCGTCGGCGCCGAGCGTCATCGTGCAATACCGGGCCGGCCCGTTGCGGCGATAGTCCTTGTAACGGAAGGTCACGCCGCGCTCGTCGAGCGCGATGAGGCGACTGTTCGAGATGGCGACGCGATGGGTGTAGCGGGCGAGATAGGCAAGCACTGCTTCTGGCCCAGCGAAGGGCGGCTTGGTGTAGACGAACCATTTCTTCCGCTTGAGCGGTGCGAGACGTGCGGCGAAGGCCTCGCGGCGGTGCAAGTCCTGGATCTTGCCAAAGAACGCGAGCCGGCCTGCCGCGTGGGCGTCGGCGAGCGCCGTCAGGAACAGCCGCCGGAACAGGCGGGAAAGCACCCGCACCGGCAGAAGAAAGCCGGGCTTGCAGCGCACCCAGCGCTTCGCGTCGAGCGATATCCCGCCACCCGGCACAATCATATGAACGTGCGGATGGTGGGTCATTGTCGAGCCCCAGCTGTGAAGCACGGCGGTGGCGCCGATGCGAGCGCCGAGGTGCTTGGGATCGGCGGCGATCGTGAGCAGCGTTTCTGCCGCCGTGCGGAACAGCAGGTCGTAGACGACAGCCTTGTTCTGATAGGCGATCGGAGAGATCTCGGCGGGCAGTGTGAAGACCACGTGGAAATAGCCGACCGGCAGCAGATCGGCCTCGCGCGCCGCAAGCCAATCCTGCGCCGCCGCGCCTTGACACTTTGGGCAATGGCGGTTGCGACACGAGTTGTAGGCGATGCGGCTGTGGCCACAATCCTCGCAGCGCTCGACATGCCCGCCGAGCGCGGCCGAGCGGCAGTGCTCGATCGCCGACATGACCTGGAGCTGCCCCAGGCTCACATGCCCGGCGTTGGCGCGGCGCCAATCGGCCCCAGAGCGATGAAAGACGTCTGCGACCTCCAGCCTCGGACGGTGCACGGCCGCCGGTTACGCCTCGGGTCGCGGCCCCCCTCGATCAATGGTGCGAGCCGGTCGAGCGGGCTGGTGACGGATCGGATCGTGGTATTGGCGACGCGGGTGTAAAGCGCCGTGGTGTCAAGCTTGGCGTGGCCGAGCAGCGTCTGGATCACGCGAATATCGACGCCTTGCTCGAGAAGGTGGGTGGCAAAGCTATGCCGCAGGGTGTGCGGCGACACGCGCTTCGTGATCCCCGCGGCCTGGGCGGCGGCGCGGACGACGCGGCCGAGCTGGCGGGCCGACAACGGCTCGACCGGGTTGCGGCCGGGAAACAGCCAGCCTCCGGGCAGCAGCAGGCTGCGCCGTCGCCCCTCGCGCCACCAGGCGCGCAGCAGTTCGAGCAGC
>DASXOK010000593.1:0-2827 GCA_036494425.1 Pseudolabrys sp. | reverse complement strand
ACCCTCGCGCTGCATCTTCTTGCGCGCAAGCTTACGGGCGCGACGGATCGCTTCCGCCTTCTCCCGAGCCTTCTTTTCCGACGGCTTTTCGTAATGACCGCGAAGCTTCATCTCGCGGAAAATGCCCTCGCGCTGCATCTTTTTCTTCAGCGCCTTCAGGGCTTGATCGACGTTGTTGTCGCGAACCAGAACTTGCACGCTTGCTCCTTCGTTGGTGGCCGGACGGGTTAAGTTCAAAAGCCTGCAATGGCGGGCATTTTGAGTCGGGCGGCTGTAGCAGAATTGCACCGAAGAGTCCATGAGACGGCCGAGAAAGGGCCGTCCTGGGCCGACTTCGAATATAAGGGTGCCCGCCGCCGGACGCTACCCGCCGGAAACGGATCAGGCGGCCTGGCCGCCGCGCCGGGCCGCCCGGTCGAACAGGGCAGCGACCCAGCCATTGACCACGGCGTCGATCACCATGTGCACCCGGTCGGCCGGCCCCCGGTTGGCGACGCTGTGCGGGTCGGCCAGCCGCAGATACCAGGCGGAACCGGCCGGCATGACGCAGCGCACGCCGTTGAGGCGGAAATCGACGCCGTCGTTGGTGGTTACGGGAATGTGCAACCGCACGGTGCCCTCCTCGAAGGCGAGGTCGTGGTCGCGGTGCTCCTTGACCAGCGATCCGGGTGTGAGCCGCATCAGCCGCACCGCCTGGAGCGGGCAGGCAAGGCTCCCCAGCACCTCCTGGAAATAGGGCGCGACAGCGAGCGCCGGGGTGTCCACGAAGTCGGTGCAGGCGGGATCGGAATAGATCAACTGGACCGCGTGCTTCGCCCCGGCGGGCCCGCGCAGGGCGATCACGCTCCAGTCGCCGTCATAGTTCTGCTTGACGAAATGCTCGGTCCAGCCGGCCGCGGCCACCGCCGCCATGTCGGCCGCCAGCCGCCCCGCGTCAAAGTCGAGCGGCAGCCGCAGGCGGTCGGGAAAGCGTTGTTCGGCCATGGCGTGTCTCCGGCAGAGCCGCAACCATAGCGCGACTCTCACAGGTGTCCACACCCCGCCCGGCTCAAGCCGAGGGCTCCTGCCCGAGGAACACGCCGTCTTTGTAGGTCGCGCCGAAATAGACGTTGATAGCGCTGACCTTGCCGCCCCTAAAGGTGAAATGCTCGCTGTTGCGGAATTCGCGGCCATCGACCGTCACGCATTTGTAGAGCACGAAGGCGGTGTCGCCGCTTTCGCAGATCTGCTCGAGCGTATTGCTGTGGATATACTCCAGGCTGGCCGGCCAGCAGCGCGCGAAATAAGCCGCCTTGCTGATGCGGTTGTCATAGGGGCTGGTGAAGGTGAAGTCGTCGGCCAGCAGGGTCTCGACGATGGCGCGTGTCTTGGTCCGATAGCCGTCGAAGAGCTTGCGGATGATGTCCGTCTTGCTCGGCTCGGTCATGGCAGTCTCCTCCTCACATCGGCACGTATTGGAGGAACGGCTCTGCCTCCTTCAGCGCACGGGCGTAGGAGGGGCGTTTGGTGAGCCGGTCGAGATAGGCGGTTAGGTTCGGGTAGGCGCCGTTGAGCGGCATGACCGCCATGTTGACGTAGAACAAGGTCGGCGCCGCGGCGCAGTCGGCGATGCTGAAGGCTTCGCCTGCCGCCCAATTACGCGCCGCCATGTCCTTTTCGGCAAGGCCGAGCGCCGTGTGCAGCGCACTGCGCGCCTGCTCCACGCCGAGTCCATCCTTTTGCCCCTCGGGGCGCAGACGGTCGCCGATGATCTTCTGCATCACGAGATGGACGTGGAAATCGTAGAAGCGGTCCAGCGCGCGCGCCTCGTACGCCGCGTCGGCGTCGTCGGGGATGAGCTTCGTCGGCCCCGGATAGCGCTGCGCGAGATATTCGATGATGGTGGTCGACTCCGGAATCGTCTGTTTCGCCACCTCGTCACGCAGCACCGGGAATTTGCCGACCGGCCACATCGTCTTGAAAGCGGCGCTCTGCGCCTCGTCCATCAGATCGACGTGACGCGGGGTGAAGGGCGTGTCGTTTTCATAAAGTGCGATCAACGCTTTCTGGCAGAACGACGACAGCGGATGCATGTAGAGCGTGAGCATGACGCCTCCCTGAACTGTCACTTCCCCGGCCAAATCCTTGTCACATGCCCCATCTTGCGCCGCGGGCTCGGCTTACCCTTGCCGTAGATGTGGAGGGATGCGCCCGGCACCGTGAGCCAGCGCTCGGTATGGTTCACCTCGTCGCCGATCAGGTTCACCATCTCGACCTTCTTGCCGAAACGGACCGGCCTGGCGAGCGGCCATCCCGCCACCGCGCGAATGTGCTGCTCGAATTGCGAGACGGTGGCGCCGTCGATGGTCCAGTGGCCGGAATTGTGCACGCGCGGCGCGACCTCGTTCACCAGCACCGTCTGCTTGCCTTTGGCGCGCATGACGAACATCTCGACGCCCATCACGCCGACATAGTCGAAGGCCGTGACGATGCGCGTCGCCACCATGCGCGCGTCTTGCGCAAGGGACGGCGTCACCTTCGCCGGCACGCGCGAGATGTGCAGGATGTGGTCGCGGTGCTCGTTCTCGGTCACCTCGTAGCATTCCACCTGACCGTCCTGGCCGCGCGCGGCGATCACCGAGACTTCGCGCTCGAAATTGACGAAGCCTTCGAGGATGCAGGGCGCGCCGCGCAGCGAACGCCAGGCTTCCGCCGCCTCGTCGGCATTGCCGATCTTGACCTGGCCCTTGCCGTCATAGCCGAGCCGCAGCGTCTTGAGCACCGCCGGGAGGCCGACCTTCTTGATACCTTCGGCAAGCTGCGTCGCGCTGTGCACCGGCGCGTAAGG
>DASXOK010000592.1:0-10704 GCA_036494425.1 Pseudolabrys sp. | reverse complement strand
TGGAGTCGATCTGGTGTTCGATATCATCGGCGGTGACATCCAGAAGCGGTCCGCAGGCCTGATCCGAGCCGGAGGAACGCTGGTGTCCATCGTCGGGCCGACCGAGGCGCGCCCCGCCGACGGCCTGGCGGTCGACTTCGTTGTCGAGTCCGATCGTGCCCAACTGAGTGAAATCGTCCAGCGGGTGCGTGACGGACGACTGCGGACGAACATCGGCAGCGTCTCGGCCCTCGACGATGCCGTCGCCACCTTCAACGCGACCGAGCGACGCGCGGGGAAGACGGTTATCCGCGTTCGTCCGTGAGCGACACATACCAATCCGAACGTGGTCGCTTGTCAAAGCACCTATGGCTTTACTCCTGCACTCCGAACTATGACCAATACGAAACTTAAGGAATTGGAGCCGTGAAAAGTAAATCGGTCTGCCTTTTGAATTTTTCGTAAACAGACGCCAAGCCGGTCATGTCCTCTAATGGGATGGTCCGGCCGTGCTCCTGCGCGCTAATGAGTCCACGCCCTAAACCGGAGTTGCGACGATCAGTCCGTTACGGGCACGGCTTCACCTTCTTCATATCCAGCGAGGTCATTTTCCCCGCAATGGTGAAGTCGCTGTAGTCGAGCGTGAGCGCGCGCGAGATGCCATTCTCGTAGAGCTCGAAGCCGATCGAATAGACCGGCGTCTGCTCGCCGGTTTGCTCATCCTTGGCGCTCTTCTTGTCGAAATAGCTGATGGTCACCGGCCAGCGCGTCAGCTTGGCGAGCTCCGGAGTCTTGCCGGCGGCATCGTCCGGCGCCGGCCCGCCGGGCGGAATCGGATGGCCGATCACCGTGAGCGTGTTGTAGAGCTTGTCGCCGGTCTCGGAGCCGTCATAGACGGGAAATTGCAGGATGGTCTTGCCCTCGCGCGCGGCCACGATGATGCGACGCATGTGCTCTGTCGGGAACACAGCCCCTTCCGGCATCGTCAGGGTCTTTTCCGCCGGCTTGCTGAGGCTGACGGCCACGGCCTGCGTGTTACGCTCGGCGTGCCCATTCACCACATCCGTCTGCTCGTCGTTGAGCAGGTTCTGCGAGTCGAAGCGGAATTTCTTGGCAGCGGCGTCTTCCCAGGTCTTGGAGCGCAGGTCGCTCAGCGCCGCCTTCCCCTCGCCCGAGTCGAGCTCGGATACCTGGCGGAATTCCAGCTCATAGCCGTCGCAGGCATTGCCGGAGAAATCGTAGAGAATGCGCCCGCGCACGCCCTCAATGCCGCGGCTGCCGCGCGACTTGGACAGCTTCAGGTCGTAGACCGCCCTATGTGGCGCCAGGAACACCGTATCGGCTTGCGGGTCGGCATTCGCTTGGGGAGAAATCGCGGCGGTGGCAAAACCGAGGGCGAGCGCCGGCAACAGCAGCCGTTTGGCGGTTGTGAGCAGGATCATGAGTTTCAGGGCCTCTCGCCGGCAGCACGCGCCGCGTCATTTTCCGCAGCCACAGATATGCAAGATGTGGGCAAGATAGAGGCCGGCCCGAGTCTCGGCAATGTGCTCGGGCCGCGCTTGCGCGCGGCGGGCGGCTCGCTCAAGATCGCCCCATAGGTATCAAGTGGAGAATTTCGATGGCTGGTACGGTTGAACAGAAGCTCGCAAGCCTCGGCATTACCTTGCCGACCCCGGCCGCGCCGGTCGCCAATTATGTGGCGACGGTGCGCAGCGGCAACATGCTGGTGGTGTCCGGCCAGATCTGCTTCGGACCCGATGGCAAGCTCGTCGCCACCGGCCAGCTCGGCGGCAGTGTCTCCATGGAGGACGGCCAGAAGGCCGCCCGCGCCTGCGCCATCAACATCATCGCGCAGGTGAAAGCCGCGCTCGGCGACCTCGACAAGGTCGTCCGCGTGGTGCGGCTGGGTGGCTTCATCAATTCGGCACCTGGATATACAGACGGCCCTAAGGTGATGAACGGCGCCTCGGACCTGATGGTCGAGGTGTTCGGCGACAAGGGCCGCCATGCACGCAGCACGATCGGCGTCGCGGCCCTGCCCGCCGACGCAGCTGTGGAAGTCGAAGGGCTGTTCGAGGTCGGCTGAGTTCGATGGCGCGGCTCGACTGGCTGACGGCACGACCGGTCGCCCATCGCGGCCTGCATGATGCATCCGCCGGCGTAATCGAGAACACCGCCTCCGCCTTCACCGCCGCGATCGCCGGTCGCTATGCCATCGAATGCGACGTTCAGATCAGTGCCGACGGCGAGGCCATGGTCCATCACGATGATGTGCTAGGCCGTTTGACCGAGGGCCGCGGCCGGCTCGCCGACATGACGGCCGACGCGCTTGGCGCCGTGCCGTTCAAGCAGACCTCCGACCGCATCGTCCGCTTAAGAGAGCTGTGCGATCTCGTCGCCGGACGCGTGCCGCTGATCATCGAGCTCAAGAGCCGCTTCGACGACGACTTCCGCCTGCCGAAGCGCGCGGCGGAGGTGCTCGCCTCCTATCAGGGTCCGGCGGCGCTAATGTCGTTCGATCCCGCGATGATCGAGACCGTCCGCGCGCTGTCGCCAAACCTGCCGCGCGGCATCGTTGCCGAACGCCATTACTCGCATGCGGAATGGCAGAGGTTATCGGCCCGCCAGAGGCGCAGCCTCGCGCATCTCCTGCACCTGCCTCGCACGCGGCCGCATTTCATCGCCTACCATGTGAAAGACCTGCCGGCGCTGGGGCCATGGATCGCGCGCACGCTGTTCCGCCTGCCGCTGTTGACCTGGACCGTGCGCACCGAGGACGACCGGCTGCGCGCTCTGCGTTGGGCTGACCAGATGATCTTCGAAGGCTGGCGCCCTGGCTAATTCGCGCCAATCGGCGTTGAATCTGCTCAGGCGCGGTGCCTTACCCTTGCGCTGGCGCATTTTCGCACGATTTCACGCCTAAGCTTGCGAGCATGGCCTCTGGAATGACCGACGTCGAACTCCGCATCCGCATCATCCGATCGCTCAAGGAAGTCCCCGCCGAGGCCTGGGATGCCTGCGCCGCAGGTGCCGACCTTGTCGCGCCCTGCACCGCCGCCATCGCCGCGCCCGACCTTAAACTCACATCTGAGGATAAATCGTCCCCATCGTTCTCAACACGAGGACAGCCTTCCAACCCTTTTGTTTCACACGCCTTTCTCTCTTCTCTTGAACAGTCGAAATCGGTCGGCGGCCGCACCGGATGGGATCCGCGCTACCTGCTCGCCGAGACGCCGGACGGCGTGCTGAGGGGCGCCGCGCCGTGTTACGCCAAGAGCCACTCGCGCGGCGAATACGTCTTCGACCACGGGTGGGCCGACGCCTTCGAGCGCGCCGGCGGCGACTACTATCCGAAGCTCCAGGTCGCGGTGCCGTTCACACCGGCGACCGGCCCGCGCCTGCTGGTGCGCGCTGGCCCATTCGCCGACGCGGTGCGCGGCGGCCTCGCCGATGCGCTCGCCGAGATCACCACGAACAGTGAATTGTCCTCCGCGCACGTCACCTTCCTCACCGAGGGCGAATGGCATGCGCTCGGCAAGCGCGGTTACCTTCAGCGCACCGATCAGCAATTTCACTGGGAGAACAACGGTTACACGACGTTCGATGACTTTCTGGCAGAACTCGCCTCGCGCAAGCGCAAGACCATCCGCCGCGAGCGAAAGGACGCCCTCGCCCCCGGCGTCGAGCTACACTGGCTCACCGGCTCCGACCTGACCGAGGACGTCTGGGATGCGTTCTTCCACTTCTACATGGACACCGGATCGCGCAAATGGGGCAGCCCCTATCTGACCCGCGCCTTCTTTTCCATCGTCGGTGAGACCATGGCGGACCGTGTCCTTCTGGTGATGGCCAAGCGGGCCGGACGCTGGATCGCCGGCGCCATCAATTTCATCGGCCACGACACGCTCTACGGCCGCAACTGGGGCGCCATCGAGAACCACCCTTTCCTGCATTTCGAAGTCTGCTACTACCAGGCCCTCGACTTCGCGATCGCCCACAAGCTCAAGCGCGTCGAGGCCGGGGCGCAGGGCGAGCACAAGCTCGCGCGCGGCTATCTCCCGCACACGACATATTCGGCACATTTCATCGCCAATCCCGGCCTGCGCCGCGCGATCGCCGAGTATCTCGCCCGCGAGCGGGCTTATGTGGAGGCGAGCGCCGAGGAGCTTGCGGCCATGGCGCCATTCCGTAAGGATTTGATCGAACAAGAGTAGCGCTTCTAGAACGTCCGGGGGACCGCGATGCCGAGCTACGATCCGAACAACATCTTCGCCAAGATCCTGCGCGGCGAATTGCCCTGCTACAAGGTGTACGAGGACGACAAGGCGCTCGCCTTCCTCGACATCATGCCGCGCGCGCCCGGCCATACGCTGGTGCTGCCGAAGGCGCCGGCGCGCAACATCCTCGACGTGTCGCCCGACGAACTCGCTCATGTCGCGAAGGTCACCCAGAGGATCGCCAAGTCGGCGATGACGGTGTTTTCGGCCGACGGCATCACTTTGCAGCAGTTCAACGAAGGCCCCGGCGGCCAGGTGGTGTTCCACCTGCATGTGCACGTCATCCCGCGCAAGGCAGGCGTGATGATGAAGCCTCCGGCGAGCGAGAAGGAAAAGCCCGAGGTGCTCGCCGAGCAGGCCAAGAAGCTCGCGGCGGCGCTCGCGTGATCGCTCAATGCGCGAATAGATATCCGCCCAACAGCAGCGCCGCTTCCCCCGCCAGCACGCCGGCAAAGACGGAGCGCTTCGCCAGCAGGAATGCGACGAAGGCGCAGCCCGCCGCGCCGAGGCGGACGACGAGCGGGACATTGGCCAGCGCGCCGCTCGAGAACAAGATCAACTTGGCGACGACGCCGGCGATGATCGCCGTCGCTACCGCGCGGGCCAGGAGCACCAGTTCGGAATCCTCGTCGAGACCCCGCCCCAGCACCAGACCAAGCGCGCGCCAGATCTCGTTCGGCAGGTAGCCGGCGACGATCAGGAGAAAGTACGGCCACAGCTCGGCGCTGAACGCGTTCATGCGACCGCCCCGCGCAGCCGATGCAGGCCATAGGCAAGCGCGCCGCCGATCACGCCGGTCCACATCAGGTCGAGCTCAACATGATACCAGACGAGCACTGGGCCGATCACCAATCCAAGCCCGAAGGCCGCGCGGTCGATCAGCATGCGCGCGTTGCGCGCCGTCGACATCAGGAACGACATCGGCGTCAGGAACAACAGCGTGGCGGCGAGCAGCGGCGGCAATCCGGCCGCGAGAAAATAGCCGAGAAATCCGAACACGAGCGCCGTGCCCATGTAGCCGACGCCCAATCCGTTGCAGAACGCAATACGGAATTCCGGTGCGATGCCCGGCAGCAGGCGCAGCGACTCCACCCACATGCTGATCGCAGTGAAATGCGTGGGCAGCAGCAGATCGCGAAAGCGCGTGCCCTTCCGGCGCAGAAGCGGCAAGAGCGCCACCAACATCGGCAAGAGCCGGATCGCGGACAGCGTGACCGCAACGGCGGATTGAACGACGGTCGTCCCGGTGCCGAGCGACGACAGCAGGATCACCTGCGCCGGCGCCGCCCAGACCAGCACGGTCGAGAGCGCAAACCACCACTCGGTAAAGCCGAAATCATGCGCCAGCGCGCCGAGGCCCAGATAGGTGCCGGCGAGCACGATCGAGAACACCGACAGCAGCGCGGATTTGACGCCGTTGCCGAAGGCTGCAGAGGGAGATGCGTAGACGGTGAGATCCGACATGGGGTTGCAGCCCTCTCACGGCGCGGGATTCCGCACAACGCCGCCGGCCGCATGCGGGACCCGCAAAAGAAAAGGCCGGGCGCTACGCCCGGCCTTCGATCTCTTTTTGCTCGGCCGATCAGACCTTGGCGAGCGGCACCTTCGGCACTGAGCCGCGCTTGGGCGGCCGCGGCCGCGGCGAGCGACGCTTGGCCTTGGGCCCGATGGCCGGCAGCTTCTCCGGCTTCGGCGTGACCGGCCCGTCGAGGAACTCGAAGCCGAGCTTGTCCCTGCCCTGCTCATCCTTGGCGAGGACGACGCGGACGTGACCGCCGTGCTTCAAGTGACCGAACAGCACCTCGTCGGCGAGCGGCTTCTTGATGTGCTCCTGGATCACGCGAGCCATCGGCCGCGCGCCCATGAGCTCGTCGTAGCCGTTGGCGATCAACCAGCGTGCCGCCTCTTCCGACAGCTCGATGGTGACATTGCGGTCGCCGAGCTGTGCCTCGAGCTGCAGCACGAACTTCTCGACCACCTGCGCGATAATGTCCTGCGACAGATGCGCAAACGTGATGGTCGCGTCGAGCCGGTTGCGGAACTCGGGCGAGAACATCTTGCTGATGGCCTCCTGGTCGTCACCTTCGCGCTTGCTGCGGGTGAAGCCGTAGGCGGCTTTTGCCATGTCCGCAGCGCCCGCGTTCGTGGTCATGATCAGGATCACGTTACGGAAGTCGACCTGCTTGCCGTTGTGGTCGGTCAGCTTGCCATGGTCCATGACCTGCAGGAGCACGTTGAACAGGTCGGGATGCGCCTTCTCGATTTCGTCGAGCAGCAGCACACTATGCGGATGCTGGTCGACGCCATCGGTGAGGAGGCCGCCCTGGTCGAAGCCGACATAGCCCGGAGGCGCGCCAATCAGGCGCGACACCGTGTGCCGCTCCATATACTCCGACATGTCGAAGCGGATCAGCTCGACGCCGAGCGACGCGGCCAACTGCTTGGCCACCTCGGTCTTGCCGACGCCGGTCGGACCCGAGAACAGGTAGCAGCCGATCGGCTTCTCCGGCTCGCGCAAACCGGCACGCGCCAGCTTGATCGACGCCGACAGAGACACGATCGCCTTGTCCTGCCCGTAGACCACCGTCTTGAGCGTCTGCTCAAGATGCTGGAGCACCTCGGCATCATCCTTGGAGACGGTCTTCGGCGGGATGCGGGCCATCGTCGAGATCGTGGTCTCGATCTCCTTCAAGCCGATGGTCTTCTTGCGCCGGCTCTCCGGCAGCAGCATCTGCGCCGCACCGGATTCGTCGATCACGTCGATCGCCTTGTCCGGCAGCTTGCGGTCATGGATGTAACGGGACGACAGCTCGACCGCAGCTTTGATCGCCTCGTTGGTGTATTTGAGCTTGTGGTATTCCTCGAAGTAAGGCTTGAGGCCCTTGAGGATCTCGATCGCATCCGGCACCGACGGCTCGTTGACGTCGATCTTCTGGAAGCGACGCACCAGCGCCCGGTCCTTCTCGAAATACTGGCGGTATTCCTTGTAGGTGGTCGAGCCGATGCAGCGGATCGAGCCGCCGGCCAGCGCCGGCTTGAGCAGGTTCGACGCATCCATCGCGCCGCCGGAGGTCGCCCCGGCGCCGATCACGGTATGGATCTCGTCGATGAACATGATCGCGCCCGGATAGGCCTCGATCTCCTTGATCACCTGCTTGAGGCGCTCTTCGAAGTCGCCGCGGTAGCGGGTGCCGGCAAGCAGTGTGCCCATGTCGAGCGCGAACACGGTCGCGCCCTTGAGCACGTCCGGCACTTCGCCATGAACGATGCGGCGGGCGAGGCCCTCCGCGATCGCAGTCTTGCCGACGCCGGCTTCGCCGACGAACAACGGGTTGTTCTTCTGCCGGCGGCAGAGCACCTGGATCGTGCGGTTGATCTCGCTGTCGCGCCCGATCAGCGGATCGATCTTGCCGTCCTTGGCTTTCTTGTTGAGGTTGACGCAGTAAGCTTCAAGCGCATCGCCCTTCTTCTTGGGCTCGTCGCTGTTCTTGGCGTCAGCCTCTTCCTCGGCGCCGCGCACCGGCCGTGCTTCGGTCATGCCGGGCCGCTTGGCGATGCCGTGGCTGATGTAGTTGACGGCGTCGTAGCGCGTCATGTCCTGCTCTTGCAGGAAATAAGCGGCGTGGCTCTCACGCTCGGCGAAGATCGCCACCAGCACATTGGCGCCGGTCACCTCTTCGCGCCCCGAGGACTGCACGTGGATCACCGCGCGCTGGATCACGCGCTGGAATCCGGCCGTCGGCTTGGAATCTTCCGCACCGTCGGTGATCAGATTTTCCAGTTCGGATTCGAGATAGGCGGTGAGGCTGCGGCGAAGCTTGTCGAGGTCGACATTGCAGGCCCGCATCACGGCGGACGCGTCCTGGTCGTCGATCAGCGCCAGAAGGAGATGTTCGAGCGTCGCGTATTCGTGATGCCGTTCATTGGCAAGGGCCAAGGCCCGGTGGAGCGATTGCTCGAGACTGCGCGAGAATGTTGGCATCAGTTTCCCGTTTTCCTTTGTATTGGACGCCCCCTAGGCTCACTTCTTCTCCATCACGCACTGCAGAGGATGCTGATGTTTCCGGGCGAAGTCCATCACCTGAGTAACTTTGGTCTCAGCTACCTCATAAGTATAGATACCGCACTCGCCGATGCCATGGTGATGGACATGCAACATGATGCGGGTCGCGGCTTCGTGATCCTTGCTGAAGAACCGCTCCAGCACATGCACTACGAATTCCATCGGCGTGTAATCATCGTTGAGGATGAGCACGCGATACATGTTCGGCCGCTTGGTCTGCGGCTTGGTTTTGGTGATGACCGCAGTGCCGGGCCCGCCCGGCTGGTCGCTTTTACGCTTGCGCTCGTCGTCCGCCATTCGCGGCGCGCCGCCGGCGCGCATGCGCTGCCCCGCGGGTTCAACCCGGGCGGCGAAAGTGGTGTTCGCAGTGGACGTCATGGCTAAGGCCGAGGCACGCAGCATTTCCGAATTTGACCCCTGGTCGCACCGGCACGCGACCACCGCATCATAAAGACCCCGCGACGGACATTCCAAGCCGTCAATTGGGACCAGGCAGACTTGCCCCCTGTCGGGACAGGCCGCCTTACAGAACAAGCCTGCCAGGCGGGCGCCGGTTCCCTGAACAGGGGCTCAGATAGCGATTGGTTAAGCGATCTCAAGCCGTTTTCGGACGTTCCAAGGCTAATTTTGCCTAAAGTCGCCAATTGCTTGTTACCAAATCGCAAGTGCGGGCCCTGCATACAGGAACCTCTGGCCGTTAGGTCGTTTTCGCATAGCTCCGGTGACCGCCATGTTGGTTCGATTCCTCAAGAATTGCCGGGGCGGCGTCGCGCCGATCATGGCCATCACGGCCCTGCCCCTGATGGCAGCGGTCGGTGTCGCGATCGACTATACCCGGGCCAGCGCCACCCATACCGCCTTCCAGAACGCGCTCGACGCCACCGCCCTGATGCTGTCGCGCTCGGCGGCGACGCAGAACGCCGCGGACCTGCAAACGACAGCGACGAATACGTTCAACGCACTTTTCACACGAGCAGACGCCAGCAATGTGGCGGTCAACGCCAGCTATTCCTCGAATGGTGGCTCTAAAGTGGTGCTCACCGGCACTGCGACAATCAATACCAACTTCCTCGGCCTTCTCGGCATCAACCAGATCGGCATCAACGCCTCCGCCACCTCGACCTGGGGCAATACGCGCTTGCGCGTCGCTCTGGTGCTCGACAATACCGGCTCGATGTCCGACGACGGCAAGATGACGGCCTTGAAGACCGCGGCGAAAGG
The DNA here is from genome assembly GCA_036494425.1 of Pseudolabrys sp. Lineage (GTDB taxonomy): Bacteria > Pseudomonadota > Alphaproteobacteria > Rhizobiales > Xanthobacteraceae > Pseudolabrys. Next base: position 1,164 of record DASXOK010000592.1, on the reverse strand, counting down.
TCTGCTGACGCAGCTCAGCGCCGCCGCCACCGGCCCCGACGACGTCTATGTGTCGATCATCCCCTTCAACAAAGACGTCAATCTCGACCCGGACAACTACAGCCAGAGCTGGCTGCGGTGGGACCTGTGGGACGCCGCCAACGGCAGCTGCAGCAGCACGAAATACCACTCGCAGAGCAACTGCGCGCAGCAGGGGAAAACATGGACGCCGGCGAACCACAGTACCTGGAACGGCTGTGTCACCGATCGCGACCAGAATTTCGACACCACCAACGACACGCCGGTCGCCGGCGGCACGCTCTATCCGGCCGAGCAGTATTCGTCGTGCCCGGTGCCGGTCATCGGCCTGTCCAACGACTGGACCACGCTCTCGGCCAAGATCGACGCCATGCAGCCGAACGGAAACACCAACCAAGCGATCGGCTTGCAACTCGGCTGGCAATCGCTCACGGCCTCGCCGTTCTCGATTCCGGCAAAGGATCCGAACTATCAATACAACGACGTGATCATCCTGCTCACGGACGGCCTGAACACCGAAGACCGCTGGTACACGAACGCCTCCTCGATCGACACGCGCCAGCAGAAGACCTGCGACAACATCAAGGCCGCGAACATCACGCTCTATACGGTGCAGGTGAACACCGGCAACGACCCGACCTCGACGCTGTTGAAGAATTGCGCCAGCGACATCAGCAAGTTCTTCCTGCTCACTTCGGCGAACCAGATGATCACGACCTTCAACCAGATCGGCACGGCGCTCTCCAACCTGCGCCTGTCTATGTGACGCGCGAACGCGGTTTTCGCCTGCAACCCTAGGACTTTCATCGGTCGGGCCAACCAGGCATTAACGATGCGGACGAAGAACGCGCCGGATCGCGCAGCTCCGCACCCTAGCCTGTTAACCATCGAAACCGCTGACACCGCGCACGAAAGCTTCGCGGAGCCGCGCGAAGGTTTACCGCGATAGACGACTCTCCCAGGGTCGCCATACACCGGGCTTTCAGGATCGGGGGTTATGACGGCAGCCGAATTCAACCGATTTCGGTGAACAGCCATGCTGCGTGTCTGGACCAAGCTTCGCCGCGCCCTCACCGCCTTCGCCGGCGCCCGCGGCGGCAACGTCGCGCTCACCTTCGCGATGGCCACGCTGCCCATCATCGGCGG
>DASXOK010000591.1:0-9405 GCA_036494425.1 Pseudolabrys sp. | reverse complement strand
CTCGTATGAGCCCTCGCCAAAATAATGGTGTCGAACGCGCCCCTGCGCATCGACGAAATACAGCGCCGGCCAATATTGGTTCTTGAAAGCGCGCCAAATGGCATAGTCGTTGTCGACCGCAACCGGGTAGTCGACCCGCATATCTTTCACCGCCCAGCGAACGTTGTTGAAGTTTTTCTCAAACGCGAACTCCGGCGCATGGACACCGATCACCACCAATCCCTGATCCTTGTATTTCTCGGCCCAGGCGCGAACATAGGGAAGCGTGCGGCGCCAGTTGATGCAGGTGTAAGTCCAGAAATCGATCAGAACGACTTTTCCGCGGAGGGCCGCCGGCGTCAGCGGCGGCGAGTTCAGCCATTCATTCGCGCGCTCAAGAGAATCCAACTCGGTTTGACTGGCACTCTGGCCGGTGAGGAACCCGTGAAGGAAGGGCACCCGCAACCCCGTGGATGTCATCGACTGCCCCTTCGTTTCCCCCGCAATGCCGGCCATCGGGGCCCCGATTGCGGTCGCGAGGACCGCGGCAACCAAGAGCGCTTTTGTCTTCATCGATAAATCTCTGCCAGAGCCCCGGTCGACGCTGAAACTCTTCGCACGAAACACTACTGCGCGGTGATTTCCAAGGTTTGCACAGAAGAGATCAAGTCGACGATTTCATCTGTGGTCACAATAGCATTGGCGTAGTTCGGGATGTTGATGTCGAGCGCGGCGCGCATCGCCTCATCCGAGTAATCCGCAGTTGCGTCTTTAACCACGATGACGTCGTAGCCGAGCTCGGCGGCAAAGCGAACAGTCGCTTCGACGCAGGTATGTGCAATGAGTCCGATGACAATGAGCCGATGGATGCCGTGCTTCTTGAGCTGCAAATCCAAATCCGTATTGGCGAAGCCGCTGGAACACCAATGCTCCGTGGCGACAATCTCGCCCGGCTCAGGCTCGAACTCGTGACGGATCTCGCCACCCCACGTGCCGTATTCGAAGCTCTTGTTCTTCCATGCGGCCTTCTGAATGGCGCAACGTACCTCCAGGTCTCGTAGTCACCCGGACGGTAGCGATGATGCATCGCATAGAAGACCCGAAGCTTCGCCTTCCGCGCGGCATTCAGGACCTTGAGCATATGAGGGACGCAGTCATTCGCTTCTGCAACAGCCCGAATACGATTCCATATTTTGCCACCCTCGGAAATGAAGTCGTTGTACGGATCAATCACAAGAAGTGCGGTGAGCTGGTTGTCGTATATGGCTTTCACCATGGTCTCTCTCCGACGATCGCATGCAGGTGGCGTCCAAGGGCACAACGGTTGACGTCGTTGAACCCCTCCGCAATCTCGTGATCACGGATCAGGGTGCAGAGGCGTCGTCACAAGCAATCCCTCGTCAACCGGGGACTATGTGCGCAGTGGCCTAAAGCCCGCGCGAACTTCCTCCGAATAGAATTGCGGCTGTTCCCACGCGGCGAAGTGAGTGCCCTTGGGAAGCTTGTTGTAGTGAATGAGCTTGGGATACGCCTTCTCTGCCCAACTGCGCGGGGCGGTATAGATCTCGCTCGGAAAGGCGCTCACGGCCACCGGGATGGCGACGCCCTTGACGTCGAAAAAGCCCTTCTTCGCCGTGATGCTGTGATCCCAATAGAGCCGCGCCGAAGACACCGCCGTGTTCGTCAACCAATAAAGCGTGACGTTGTCGAGGATGTCGTCTCGAGTGAGCCCTTCTGCTTGCCCGTCAAACACGCGTGCGATCAACTTGTAACTGCGATCGTCGTGGTCGAGCATCCAGGCGGCCAGGCCGACCGGCGAATCCGCGAGCCCGTAAAGCGTCTGCGGGCGGAGGGCCATCTCGTTGGCGTAGCCCAATCCTTTCTTATAGAAGAAGTCCAGCTGATCCCACGCGTTCTGTTCCTCGTCTGAGAGCCCGGCTGGCGCCGGCTCGTGCAAATTGAGCGCCTTGGAAATGTCGGCTGGAACAGTGCCAGGCATGTTCGTGTGAATGCCGAGCAATTCCGGAGGTGCCTGCACGCCCAATTCATCGACGACCTGCGCACCCCAATCGCCGCCAGCCGCCACAAAACGCGTGTACCCAACGCGCTGCATCAGCGTAACCCACGTGCGTGCGATGCGGGGAACGTCCCAGCCCGTGGTGGTCGGCTTGCCCGAAAAGCCATAGCCCGGTAGCGACGGAATCACGACGTCGAATGCGTCCGATGCGCTCGCGCCGTGGCCCGTGGGATTGGTCAGTGGATCGATGATCTTTAGTTGCTCGACGATCGAGCCGGGCCACCCGTGCGTGACGATGGCGGGCAACGCATTGTCATGCTTCGAACGGACGTGAATGAAATGAATGTCGAGCCCGTCGATCTCGGTGATGAATTGCGGGAGCGCGTTCAGCTTCGCCTCGCATTTCCGCCAATCGTAGTCCGTACCCCAGTAGCGCGCGAGATTCTGAATCGTTGCGAGTTGCACGCCTTGCGTTTCGTCCGTGACCGTTTCTCCTTCAGGCCACTTTGTCGCGTTTATGCGCCTGCGCAAATCAGTCAGCTGCTCTTCCGCGACGGCTACGCGGAAGGGACGGATTGCGCCGCCCTCGGCTTCCGCTGGCGTCTGCGCGTGTAGGAGGCTGGCGGCACCCGCGGCCGCTGAGGTGGCAAGAACGTTACGCCGGGTGGGCGACAGCGGTGTTTCGGGCATGGTCATTCCCCCTGCCTTGGTCCGATGGCCAGTCGGAACGCGCCGCGTAGATAAAGTCGCGTATGGTCGACCCGGTTTCATCACCTGCGTGATCGCATCCGTAATTATCCTCGGAGCATCCTGCGTGTGGATTGCCACCTGCCTCCGGCTCGCTGCTGGGGAATGCGCGGGGTGAGTGTCTTGGAGAGACCGCGCGGGTCGGCCCGGCATGGGGGCGATCAGAAGAAGGCGCTTGACGACTCGGGGCGGCCTACGCGTATATGTAGACCGTCACGGTCTCCCGCTTCTACATCTTGTAGGGGCTGGAGCTAAGAGGGAACCCGGTGCGCCAGTGACGGCAAATCCGGGGCTGCCCCCGCAACTGTAAGCGGCGAGCGGTTGTCTCGTTGAAGGTCACTGGTGCTCACCGCACTGGGAAGACTCAAGACAGCCGTAGCGACCCGCGAGCCAGGAGACCTGCCGTGATCGTTTGAAACGTCCTCGGGCGGGGTGCTCCGGTGGGTCGCTTGCAGCCCGAGGCATGCGCCGCCGGTCTCCTGACAAGCCATCCTCTCGGCCCCAGCCCCAACATCACGGGGTTGCTGATGGCCTTCAGTTTCGATTTCGACCAGAGCGGCCAATTGATCCCGCCGCGAACTGCTCCGCCAAAGCCTGCAGCGTCACGGCCGACGCCGCCCGACCTGCGCATCGTCCCGCCGCCAGCGGAACGCGTCAGCCCCGCGCCGCTGCCTCATCCGCTGGCCCCGCCGCCGCGGCCGGCCGATCTGGCGCTCGATCGCCGCCGCGACGATCTCCTGACCACCTTCGGCAAGCTCACCCTCACCGATCGCTATTTGATGCCCGGCGAGAGCTTCCAGGACATGTTCGCCCGCGTCGCCTGCGCCTTCGCCGACGACATCCCCCACGCGCAACGGCTTTACGATGCGATATCGCGGCTGTGGTTCATGCCGGCAACGCCGGTCCTCTCGAACGGCGGCACCACGCGCGGTCTGCCGATCTCATGCTTCCTGAACGCGGTGCCGGACTCGCTCGACGGCATCGTCACAACCTGGAACGAGAATGTCTGGCTCGCGTCTCACGGCGGCGGCATCGGCACCTATTGGGGCGGCGTGCGGTCGATCGGCGAAAAGGTAAAGGGCGGCGAGACCTCGGGCGTCATCCCCTTCATCCACGTCATGGATGGGCTCACGCTCGCCATCAGCCAGGGCTCGCTGCGCCGCGGATCGGCGGCGGTCTATCTCGACATCCATCATCCGGAGATCGAGGAGTTTCTGGAAATCCGCAAAGCATCCGGGGACTTCAACCGCAAGGGGTTGAACCTGCACCATGGCATCAACATCACCGACGCCTTCATGCAGGCGGTGAAGGACGGCGGCATGTTTCCCTTGCGCAGCCCGAAGACCAACGAGGTGATGCGCGAGGTGAATGCGCGCCAGCTCTGGCAGCGCATTCTGGAGACGCGGCTGCAGACCGGCGAGCCGTATCTCCTGTTCATCGACGCGGTGAACCGCGCCCTGCCGCGGCATCAGCGCGAGCTCGGGCTGAAGGTGTCTACATCGAATCTGTGCAGCGAGATCACACTGCCGACCGGCAAGGACCACCGCGACGAGGAGCGCACAGCCGTGTGCTGTCTGTCGTCGTTGAACGTCGAGACCTGGGACGAATGGCACGACGAGCCCGGCTTTATCGAGGACATCATGCGCTTCCTCGACAATGTGCTCACGCATTTCATCACCGTCGCGCCCGACGGCATGAAGCGCGCGCGTTACGCGGCCTTGCGCGAGCGGTCGGTGGGGCTCGGCATCATGGGCTTCCATTCGTTCCTCCAACCCAAGGGCATCCCCTTCGAGAGCGCGCTGGCGAAGTCGTGGAATTTGAAAATGTTCCGCAAGATCCGCCGCGATGCCGATGCCGCATCGGTCGCGCTGGCGAAGGAACGCGGCCCCTGCCCTGACGCCTTGGAACGCAACGTGATGGCGCGCTTCAGTCATAAGCTGGCGATCGCGCCGACCGCATCGATCAGCATCATCTGCGGCGGCACCAGTGCCTGCGTCGAACCGATCCCGGCCAACATCTACACGCACAAGACCCTCTCGGGCGCGATCTCGGTGCGCAATCCGCACCTCGCGAAGCTGCTCGCGGCAAAGGGCGTGGACACGCCGGAGGTCTGGCAGTCGATCATCGAGCACGAGGGATCGGTCGCGCATCTCGACTGCTTGAGCGAGCATGAGAAGGCGACCTTCCGTACCGCCTTCGAGATCGATCAGCGCTGGGTCATCGAGCTCGCGGCTGATCGCGCGCCGTTCATCTGCCAAAGCCAGTCGATCAACATCTATCTGCCCGCCGACATCGATAAGTGGGACTTGCACATGCTGCATTGGACGGCGTGGAAGCGCGGCATCAAGAGCCTCTACTACTGCCGCTCCAAGTCGATCTCGCGCGCGGCCTTCGCTGGAAAGCTGCCTGCAAAGGACGACCAGGAACAGCCGCTCAAAGCAGCAGAGCGCGCAGATTACGAGGAGTGCCTCGCATGTCAGTGAATTCCGGATTGTCCGATTTCGATCCGCGTATGCTGATCGGCACTGGCCGCATCGGTCTGCTGGAGTCGACAGGGACCTATGACGTCGACCGCTACGCCTGGGCCTACGAGTTCTGGAAACGCCAACAGCAGACGCACTGGATGGGCGAGGAGGTACCGCTCGGCAGCGATCTCAAGGATTGGGCCTCGGATCGCGTCACGCCGGAAGAACGGGCGCTGCTGACGCAGATTTTCCGCTTCTTCACACAGTCGGACATCGAGGTCGGCGATAACTATCTCAAGCGCTATATCCCGATCTTCCAGCCACTCGCGGTGCAGATGATGATGGCCGCCTTCACCAACATGGAGACGGTGCACATCGACGCCTACGCCTTGCTGTTGAAGACGCTCGGCATGCCGAAGGCCGAATTCGAGGCGTTCCGCGACTATGCCGAGATGCGGGCCAAGGCCGACTACATGCACGAGTTCGGCGTCGATACAGTGGCGGACGTCGCGCGCACGCTCGCCATGTTCGGCGCCTTCACCGAAGGCATGGCGCTTTTCGCGAGCTTCGCCATGCTGCTCAATTTCCCGCGCCACAACAAGATGAATGGCATGGGGCAGATCGTGAGCTGGTCGGTGCGCGACGAAAGTCTGCACTGCGAAGGCGTCATCAAGCTGTTCCACGAATGGAATCGCGAGACCGGCGCGCTGACGCGCTCCGTTCAGGACGACATCGTCGATGTCGCCAAGACGATGGTCTCCTTGGAGGAGCGCTTCGTAGATCTCGCCTTCGGCCTCGGCACCATCGAAGGCATGCGGCCCGAACACATCCATGCCTATGTGCGCTACGTCGCCGACTGGCGGCTGACGCAGCTACGGCTGCCGACGGTGTTCGGATATTTCGAGGCAACCGAAGGTGGCTACAACCAGATCAAGCCGCATCCCCTGCCCTGGCTGGTCGAAATCCTCAACGGTGTCGAGCACGCCAATTTCTTCGAGCAGCGCGCGACCGAATACTCGAAGGGCGCGAGCCGCGGCGCCTGGGACGGTGAGGATGGTGTCTGGGCGCAGTTCGAGCGGATTCGCTAATACCTCGTGTCGCGGGCGCATCACTGCGCTACCCTTGTGCTGCGCCGCGTCCGGGACACACGACGCCAAAACAAAAGCGCGGCCGGTGAGGCCGCGCTTCATGCCTACGGATCGGACTAAAGGCTCAGTAGCCAAGCCAGGGGTTGTTTTTGCCCGGAAGCGTCCACGGACCCGGCAGCGCGGTCTGGTTGCTGCCGAAAACGGTGTTGTCGAGGACGCCGTCGGCGCGGTGGTTCGGCAGCCAGGCGTAGTCGTGGTCGCCGCGCTCGCCCGGGAAGGTCTCGGTGCCCGGATCGAGATAGGACCGCCGCTGCACGATGATGCGCGTGCGCGTGCGTCCATCTTCGCCACGGCTGATAAACACGGTCTGGCCGTTGGAATAGACGACCTGTTTCTTCTTCGGCGCGGCGTCGGCAGGCGCGGCCAGCAGGCCCAACGCTCCGATGACGGCAATCGCGGCGGCTGCGGCTTTCAAACGCATGATCTGTCCTCAGTGGCCCCTTGTGTCTGCAACACACTCTAAGGTGCTTCGGTTCACCGCAACAGGCCCCAATCACAAGCAATTGTCCATGACAAAGATCGAAGTGGCCGAATCGCACTGAAAGGCCCCGCCTTGTGGGCGGGGCTGGTGGGCGCCGGTATCCTGAACAACCCGCTCAAGTGCCGTAGTTAGCTTTCAGGTAATTGGCGATGGCTTTGGCGTCGCTTTCGTCGATCGGCGCGCCGAATGCCTTGATCATTTTGGTCACCTCGGCGTCCCAGCCCGCCGCATTGAGGAAGACCGAGTTCATCGAAATATACGAAAGGCTGTGGCAGGCCTGACAATTGGCCTCCACCTTGTCGAGACCGGCGCCCTGCTTGAGCGGCACCGGCATCGGGTCTGCCGCCGCCGGTAGGGCGATCAGCGCGCAGAAGACTGCGATAGCGATTGTGCGCATGGTGTCCCCCCTCAACCCGCCATCAGCGTGACGGTCTGCATCACGTTGTTATGGTAACCAGCTGGGTTGAAGATCAGTTCGGACGTCTGGCTCTGGCCGATTTTGTTGGTGGCGTTCACCGTCACAGTGTTTTTGCCCCGTTTCGCAATGACACTGATGCTCCACGGCCGGAAGGCGAAGCGGCCGAGATCCTCGCCAAGCGTCGCGCGCGACCAGGTCTTGCCGCCGTCGGTCGAAATATCCACCGAGCGGATGCCATAGCCGCCATCCCAGGCGATGCCGCTGACGCTGACTCTGCCGGCCTTCACCTTGGCGCCATCGGGGTGGCTGGTGATCAACGAGTTGACCACCATCTCGGTGATCGGCGTATTCGCGGCCGTCTCCTGCGAGGTGAAGCGCGCGACCATCGGGAACTTGCCGAGCGGAATGCGATAGGCCGCCGTCATCCAGAAGCCGCCTTGCGGCTTGGTGAGCGCATTGATGGTGACGAGGTGCTTCATCCAATAGGTGCCGGTCCAGCCGGGCACGATCAGGCGCGCGGGAAAACCGTTGAGATGCGGCAGCGGCTGGCCATTCATCTCATAGGCGATGATTGTCGTGTCCTCGAGCGCTTTCCACGCCGGGATGCTCTTGATGAAGTCCGGCGTCTTGTCGACGACGGGACCATCGGCGCCGTTGAAGGCAATTTCGATCGTCTCTTTCTTGAGGCCAGCTTTGTCGAGGACATCCTTGAGCTTAGCGCCTTTCCAGCGCGCGCAGCCCATGGCGCCATAGCCCCACTCGACGCCCGGCACATGCGGCGTCGACAGGCCGCGCCTGTTGCCTGAACATTGATTGACGGCGACCACCTCCACCGCCGGCAGTTTCTTGAGGTCGTCGAGCGTCAGTTCGGCCTGGCCCAAGGCGCCGTCGCCGCCGACGGAGATCTTGTAGGTCTTGGCGTCGATTTCGGGGATATTGGCGAGGTGATAGCGCACGAAGAACTGGTCGTTCGGCGTGATCGGCGTGCGCAGATATTCGAGCGGCGACTCGTAGTTCGGCGGCCGATCGGCGAGCTTTATGAGCGGCTTCTTTCCCGGCAGCGTCTCCATAGCCGCGACACTGCCGACGCCTGCCGGAACGCCCGGCGTGAGTTCAGGGATCGCAGCTTCGGCTTGGCAAAATTCCGGAAGGCTCAGTCCCGATGCGGCGAGCGCGCCAGTCGCGCCTGCTGTTTGCAGCAGGAGACGTCGAGTGATCATCATTTCCTCTCCCCAGAGGTATACCGAGAACGTCCGGTCATCACCGGCGCTCTCAGATATTATTGTTGGAATATGATCGGCTGGTTTTGGCCTACCGTCAACCGAAACAGGCGCGGTAAGTGACCCGTTGCGATCAACGGCCGATGCGGCGCGCATCGGGCCGATTGGGGAGCGCCTTCCACAGCGTCTTGTATTTCGGCGTCGACGCCAGAATCGGATCGCGCTGGCCACAATAGCTGCGATTGAGCTCGGCGTGCGCGAATAGCGCGCCGACCTTCGGATCGCTGCCGGCCGCGAGCAAGGTCAGCCGGTCGAGCGCGCAGGCAAGCGTCGTTCGGTCGACGAAGTCGGCGCCGCCCTGACAGAACCAGCCGGACAATTGCAGGCGCGGGTCGTCATAGTTGCGGACGAAGCCCAAGCAATGTCGGGGCGTGCTCTTCGACGTATTGAAGGTGGCGATGGTGAGCGGACCGAATTTGCTCGCCAAGGGTTGGTCGGCGCGGTGTAGATCGACCGGGCCGAGAGCGGCGGCGCCCTTGGCGATGGCGTCCTGCGGGTCGCCGAAGCTGTCGATCTCGCCGCCTGGCCGGTAGATGGTCACGCTGAGGTAGGGCGCCACGGAATCCGGATCGCCCAGGCCGAGGATGTCCTTGCGGCCGCCGCCCCGCGTGTGCCTGCGGATGCCATAGGTCGTGGGCGCATCGGCGGCCTCCGGGATCGACAGGGCGAAGGCCGGAAACGGCCGCTCGATCTCGGTCCAGGCGGATGCATCATCGCCTGCGATGCCCGTCATCATCGGCGGCGATCGAAAGAATTCGGCGGCGACTATGGACAGCACCGCCAAGCCACCCAGATATGCCAGGAGGCGTACAAGGGTGGACGAGAATTGGTCACGCCAGGAACGCAGGGCCGGGTGCATGGCCTTGTCTC